>JAFOWI010000138.1 GCA_017425985.1 Bacteroidaceae bacterium
GAGTGCGCGAGGTGTTTAAGTCGCTTTTTACTTCCTTCCCGAAGATATTGAGAGGTGGAAACAAATGGCGCACCGCGGGATGGGGGAATCCTCGGTGCGCCATGATGATTTTGATGCTCGGGAGGGCGCTTTCTGCTGACCCCTCCGTTTTTTTGAGCGTAAAGACGTTCTCCGCCTTCTGGCGACTGACTTTTTTCACGCTTGCGACTTCAGTTTTTCAAGTTCCTTAATGTTTTAAACTTCGCAAAGGGCTTTAAGGACATTTGTTTGCGCAAATCGCGGAAGATGTGTCGGTGGATGAGGCGGTAGGTGGGTTCGACGACCTTCATCGGGCGGATGTCGCTGTGGCGCAACATCAATCCTACCAAACACAGGAGGGCGAGGAGCAGCAACCAACCGTAGATTTCCTTCATCGATTCGAGCAAGGCTTGTGCTTGAATCGTTCCGCTGAGTTGCGTGAGCGACGTGGGTTGTGCCGTCAGCGCTGTGCTGTCGAGGTGTTCGCTCAGGCGTTGCGCGTGGTGTGCCGTTCTTTCGGTTAGGCATCGCCCTATGATGGCGTTGCCAATTGGTGCGGCAAGGGCGGCGCTAAACATGTTTTGAAACGAAAGTCCGTGGAGGAAGGTGTAGGGAAAGGGCAAGCGTGCATTGGCCGTAAGCATGAGCACCGCCACAATGACGTAACCTGCAGAGCGCAAGACGACGGGCAGGTAGAGCGCCTCCTTCGGCAGGTTGTAGTCGATGTGGAAATAGAAATATGCCAGGTAGGCGGCGAAACACGTGAAGGCGATGACCAACATGCGCTGGTACGTCCATTTGCGCAGCGCAAAGGTTTGCCACGTAAAGACGATGCCTACGACGACGCCCAGAATTGCCACCCAGTTGAGCGTAAGCGTGTTCAAATGGTCGTAGCCCAGAATGCCCTCCATCAGCGCATGCTCAAAGATGTGACCGGGCGCCAGCAGCAAGTCCATCATCAGGATGATGCCCACGCAGATGGGCACGAGCGGAATACGGAAAATTTGTAGCGAGATGTAAGGGTGGCGCAGGAACGAGGCGCGCCACAGGTTGAGCAGCAGCGTGGCGATGGCCAAAACCGTGGCAAACCACACGTGTACCGATTCCCACCAATCGTAGTGCTCGCCATAGATGCAGATGAAAAGGACGGACATAGCGGTTGCTCCCCACAACAGCATCCCCACCCAGTCGATGCCGAAGAGCGGCAGGCGCGGCATGATTTGTATGCCCTTGTAGCACACCAACACGATGAGGTACATCACGAGCAACGCAGCGATGATGAACCAGTGCATGTAGTGCCACGACGTCCATACGGAGAACGACAGCGCGGCAATGCCCGTGAGTTGGATGGTGGCGTTGACCATGAGGTAGATGTAGCAAAACCAAATGGCCATGTCGCGCTTAGGCGTAATCCAAAGTTGAATGGTGGAGTTGCATTCGTAGATTGCCCACATGCGGAAGTAGCCCGAAACGAGGCACACGCCCACAAGCACGGGGACGCTCGACGTGTGCATGCAAATCAGGTTGGCGGCAATCAACACCAGGATGCAACAGCCCAGCGTCGTCTTGGGGCGCACCGCCCACTTGAGGCGAAACATGATGGCAAAGAAGAGCGCCATACCTACGAGTGAGGCATAACCTGCCATCATAATGTCTTCCTGCAAGAGTTGTGTACTTCCCACCATTTCGCTCACCGCTGCCAGATACACACCGCCCGTGCAGTTCAGCACGATGATGAAGAGAATCAACAACCAGGGTTTCACCTTTTCGGGGACGAAGCGGATGTGCGGAATGGCGAAGGGTTGGTTGGAATGATGATGATGACTCATTAGTACAACACTTTACATTCCACATTCATCCCGGCCGCTACGCGCGACATAGCCGTTGCATCATTGTCCTCCGCAAAGTCGATGCGCACGGGGATGCGTTGCTCAATCTTCACGAAGTTGCCCGAGGAATTGTCCTTAGGCATGAGCGAGAAACTCGCTCCCGTTGCCTGCGAGATGGAGCGCACCACGCCCTTAAACTCATGGTCGGGCACGGCGTCAACAGCAATCGTCACTTCCTGCCCTATGCGGATGTTTGCCATTTGCGTCTCCTTGTAATTGGCAACAACCCATTTTTCGCCACCATCGACAATGTCAACGAGCGTTTGTCCGGGTTGGACGAGTTGTCCGGGTTGAATAGCCTGCTTGCCCGTGATGCCATCACAGGGCGCGAGGATGACGGTGTACGAAAGGTTCAAGCGTGCCAATTCCAACGCCGCTTCAGCCATCTTAATGCCGGCTTCGTTCTGTCCGAGGCGTGTGTGTTGCTCGCGCCCAACGGCCTGCACGCTTTCCTTCTGGCGTTGCAACATTTCGTAGCGCGCCTTTGCAGCAGCGTATGCCGTTTGCGTATTGTCATATTGTTGCTTGGTAACGGCATTTTGCTGATAGAGTGCCTCAAAGCGCTTGTAGTTGCGCTCGGCGTTTTCCAACAAGATGCGTGCCTCCTGAATACTTGCTTCGCTCACCGTGAGGTTCGTCTGCGTGGTCGAAATCACGTTGTGCATCGCGTCCTTTCCCGTCAGGGCATTGGCAAGATTTGCCTCGGCTTGCGCCACGTGGAAACGAAATTCAGCGTCCTCGATGATGGCAAGCGTGTCGCCCTGCTTCACCTGTGCATATTCGTCGAAGCGCACTTCCTTGATAAATCCTTGTATGCGCGAATTTACGGGAATGATGTGTTGCTTCACCTGCGCATTTTCGGTAAATTCCACGTTGCCGAGGTGCACAAATTTTGCGCACACCCAAACGATAGCGCCCAGCAGGATGATACAGGCTGCGATGTTGTAAATGAGTTTCTTGGTCTGTCTTTTCATAATGTCGATGTGTTATTAAAGAATCCCTGCGGTTTCGCAGAGTTTGTAATAATTAAAGAGCACGTTGATGCGCGCATTCACGAGTTGTAACTCAGCATCGAGGCGCTGCGTGGCTGCGTCGAGCAAGTCGGTCACCAGAGCAATATCGTTGGTGTAGCGCGTGCTGATGATATCGTAGTTTTCGTGCGCCAGCGCCACGCTCTTCTTCAGTGTTTCCACGGCGTCCTGCGCTTCGATCATTCGGGTATAGTCTGCCATAACGTCAAGATGGGTTTGCTGCACGGTTTCCTCCTGCTTGCGGCGTTGCCATTCCGTAGCGATGCGCGCCTGCTTGATGCTGCGCTTCGCCTTATAAAGCGCGTGAAGGGGATACGACACGTTCACACCTACGAACCAATAGTTGAAGTTCTTGTTGATTGCTGGCACTTCAATGGTAATTGGACCGTCGAAACGATTGGACGCAACCAATGCTACGTTGGGAAGCAAGTTGCTACGCTCCAACTTTTCGGCACGCTCGCTCGTCTTCACCGCCAAGGCTGATTGCTTTACGCTGTGGGCACCGGTGCTTGCCACTTCCTGCCAGTGTGCCAAACTTTCCATAGGGAGTTGACGGGCAATCAAGGTGCTGTCCACTTGAATTTGCGTACCATCGGGCAGTCCTAACAAAGTAACGAGGTCATAGTTTAAAATCTCAGCAGAGTTCGCCACACGCTTTCGTGCCAGTTCGAGGTTCTTGAGGTGCAATTCCTGACGGGTTACGTCGTTCTGCAACGCCACGCCAACCTTGTTGCGAGCGCGCGTGTCGGTAATCACACGTTGCGCGAGTTCAATACTTTTGTCGTACACACGAAGGGCATTCTGATATTGGTACAAATCCAAATAAAATCCCGTAAGCATCCATCTCACGCGTGAACGTGTCGCGTCTAAATTCACACCCGCCATTTCCTTTTTCAACTGCGCCAGCGCAATGGCGTTATCTACCTTTCCGCCACCGTAAATCAACTGCGTGGCAGTGATGGCGAAGTTGTTTCCGAAATGAGGTATCTTAACGCTCCGACCGTCGGAGAAGTTACGGTCTGTCAGATAACCATTTCCCAAATAACTTGCCGATAGCGAAATGTCAATGTCGGGGAGTTTCCCGTTGCGAGCGACTTCCACCGCCTGTTCCGCTTCGCTTACGGCGAACAATGCTGCGTGTAGCGACTTGCTGTTTTTGTCCGCCAATGCAAACAACTGCTCCAGCGTCAACACGCACTTTTCTTGGGCGCACACACCCATAGCACATAATGGCGCACAAAGCACCATTATGAGCAAACATAATTTACCCATAAATTAAAATGTTGATGAAATTTTTATAAATCTGTGGGAATTTATAGAACCCACCTTACACGAAAATTCGGGGATTACAATCTACCGTCAGCTCTCCCAATAAGTACTGATATTGGTGTGGTAGGGGATATAAACAAAAATACTTAAAAAGCTGTGATAGAATGTTGCGTGTGTTGTCATATAGGGGAAGAACTGTATGCTCTTCGGAACGCAAATTTACAAAAATATTCCAAACGTCTGCGCCCGCTATGGCGTGAAACTGCCCTAAAAAACCGCTTCTATAGGCATAGATTTAAAGTTGCACATCGGGTTTCGTAAACTCGGAATTTCAAACGATAGTAATAGTTTGACTTGAAGCGCAAGATACCCAAAACGCCCAACTGATGTATGTGTCAGCCGGGCGTTAGGGATATGTTCTAAACTATAGTCATACGACGTCGGCGTAACGCCGTAAGAATGCTTTCAGAGGCTACGGGATTAAGTCCGCGAAACGTCGTGTGCTTTTTTAATTCAGCAAGTGGCATAACGAGCAACAATTTTGCGATACATTCATCTGCAAATGAATTGCTAACTACATTTACGCCTGTAAAGTCAAGTACAATCTTGTCATTTTGCTCAATAAGAGGAAGCAAAATCTCACGTACCTTTTTTCCTAAAGGACGTGTACCAAGATTCTCGCCATATTCTCTAAAACTAAATGTTACCATAGTTCTTCCAATTCATTGTCGGTTAAAAAAGTTTCGTTGTATTGAGCTGCAATGTTCGTTCTGTTTGCAACAACTTCTGAAGGATTGATTTCTTTGTTCGTACGTAACTGCAGATAGACAATGGAACCTTTCCAATATTCACACTCTTGTGTCAACTCATTACCTTCACAAAGCAATAAGGAGTGATGGCCTGAACGAACCTCAAATTTGAGTCCTGCCTCATGGGCTAAAAGTGATGTGGAGTATAGGCCAAAACCCATTCCTTTACCGTCTGTGATTGAGTCTTTGATACATAAACTCAAGGCTTCAGGTTCTGATAAATTAGTGTATTCTTCGTTTTCAGAAAGAGATGCGAGAACGCCCATCCCATCGTCAGCAACCAAAAAACTTAAGATATGTTTAGAAGAGTCATAGTGAGTAATCACTGTACCAACATCTTTCCCTGAGTGAGTCAGCACATTGTCTAATATTTCATAGAAACAATAACTCATTGCTTGTAGCACAGTAGTTTCTATTTCCATATATTGGGTCAACACCCCAACTACTCTTTGATAAACCTCATAGATATTTTTCTCATCAAATACATCTATGGTTATTTCATGTGGAGTGTCAGAAAAATATTGTTTAATCAGTGTTGATAGATTCATCTTTAATAGTTGTTATGCATAACAATGTGCAAATATAGCGAGATTTTTAGAGTAAAAAAAATATTATAACAAATTCAGCCCTGTAGAATCTTTGGATATCTCAATGTGATGTGCTTTTAGATATTAAGTAACACTAAAATAAGGAGTGGCAATCCGCGAAGATTACCACTCCTTTTACTATGTTTACATCATACCGCCCATGCCGGGAGCACCCATAGGCATTTCAGGTTTGTCTTCCTTCTTGTCGCAGATGACGCATTCTGTTGTGAGGAACATACCTGCCACAGAGGCTGCGTTTTCGAGTGCTACGCGTGTTACCTTTGCGGGGTCAACAACGCCGGCAGCACGGAGGTCGCCAAAGGTGTCGTTCTTGGCATTGTAACCGAAGTTGCCTTCGCCTTCGCGCACCTTGTTTACGATTACTGCACCCTCAACACCTGCGTTCTTACAGATTTGGCGGAGAGGTTCTTCGATGGCGCGACGGATGATGGCGATACCCGTTGTTTCGTCGGCATTGTCGCCAGTCATACCTTCGAGCGCTGCTTGCGCACGGATAAAGGCAACACCGCCACCCGTAACGATACCTTCTTCAATCGCCGCACGCGTTGCGCAAAGTGCGTCGTCGCAACGGTCCTTCTTTTCCTTCTGTTCGGTTTCAGAAGCAGCAC
>JAFOWI010000139.1 GCA_017425985.1 Bacteroidaceae bacterium
GTAACTATTGGGTGATTGGCGAATTGGCAATGTTCTATGCAGGTGCTATCAATGTGCCTCTTTCTATTAAGCTCGAAGAGAGCAGCGACTTGCTTTTCCGTTTGCAGCATGGTGATGTAAAGTTCATTATGGTGTCAGGCACACAATTAAAGAAGATTCGCACCATCAAGGAACAACTCGACAAGGTTGAAAAAATCATCGTATTCGACAAGCTCGACAACTACGAAGACAAGGAAATCAGTCTTGAAGAAGTGCTTGCTATGGGTGACGACTTCCTCAAATCGCACACGCTCGAAGACTTCCTCTCTGTAGCAAACTCACTCCAGAACGATGACTATGCTACGATTACATATACGTCGGGCACAACGGCAGACCCAAAGGGCGTAGTGCTCACTCACCGCAACTATACAGCCAATGTTGAACAGTCGCTCACACTCGTGGATATCGACGAAACTTGGCGTACGCTCATCATTCTTCCCCTCGACCACTGCTTCGCTCACGTTGTAGGTTTCTACATCATGATGTCAGTAGGTGCTACTGCTGCTACGGTTCAGGTAGGTCGCACACCGCTCGAAACACTCAAGAATATTCCTTTGAACATCAAGGAAGTAAAGCCTCACTTTATTCTCTCGGTTCCTGCGCTGGCAAAGACGTTCAAGAAGAACATCGAAAATGGTATCCGCGCTAAGGGCAAGACTACAGTGCGCCTCTTTAAGCTCGCGCTCGCTACAGCTCAGCTCTATAATGGCGATTCAAACCTCGATTTCAAGGGATGGCGCTATGTGCTCAAACCCTTCGTTGCGCTCTTTGATAAGATTCTCTTCTCTAAGGTGCGCGAAAACTTTGGTGGCGAAATGCGCTTCTTCATCGGTGGTGGTGCCTTGCTCGACAAGGATCTCCAGAAGTTCTATATGGCAATCGGTATGCCTATGTTCCAGGGGTACGGACTTTCTGAAGCAACCCCCGTTATTTCTTCAAATGGTCCCGAACGCTATCGTTTTGGTTCGAGCGGAAAGCTTGTAAGCCCCATCGAAATCCGCATTATGGATGCTGATGGCAAGGAACTTCCCGTTGGCGAAATGGGCGAGATTGTTGTAAAGGGCGAAAACGTGATGGCGGGATATTGGAAGAATCCTACTTCTACAGCTGAAACACTTCGCAACGGTTATCTCTACACAGGCGACCTTGGCTATATGTCAAAGGAAAATCTGCTCTACGTGAAGGGCCGCTTCAAGAGTTTACTCATCGGTAGCGATGGCGAAAAATATAGTCCCGAAGGCATTGAAGAAGCACTCGTAGAGCACTCTTCATGCATCGACCAAATTATGCTTTACAACAACCAGTCAGCATACACTTCTGCGCTCATCGTTCCCAATAAGGAGCGCCTCGAAAAGCACATTGCTCATCAGGGACTTTCGCTTAAGACGGAAGAGGGACGCAAGGCTGCCATTCGCGAAATCGAAAAGCAAATTGCAGTATTCAAGAAAGGTGGTGAACTCGAAACCATGTTCCCCGAACGTTGGTTACCTGCTACGTTTGCAGTACTCGCAGAACCTTTCACTGAGCAAAACCAGATGATTAACAGCACCATGAAGATGGTTCGCGGCAAAATTGAAAAGGCTTATGCCGACCGCCTTCAGTACATCTATACCCCCGAAGGCAAGCAACTCTACAATCAGCAAAACCTGGATGCGTTGCAGTAATTCATAAAAAACATACGAGCGTTGAGCATTGCAGTACATGCAATTTCAACGCTCTTTTTCTTATCCGCCAAATGAAACTTCAGGTTGAGACGTTTATACAAGAGTTTGAAAATGAATCTCCATTCATTGAGGTACAAACTTCGGGGTCAACAGGCATTCCGAAGCGCATGATGGTTGAAAAGCAGTGCATCCGGCGTAGTGCGCTGCGCACACTTTCTGCGCTCGATTTACATCCTGGAGCAGTAGCCCTAATTTGCCTTCCCGTGAAGTATATCGCGGGAAAAATGATGGTTGTGCGTGCATTGGTCGGCAGTATGCGTATTGAAGCAGTTACGCCGGCATCCAATCCGCTGCTCGAATTTGATGAAAGCAAACTCGGAGCGCAAACTCTCCTTGCTGTCACTCCCCATCAGTTGGCAGAAATTATAAACAATCCGGCATCTCTCCGAATCTTCCAAAAAATTTCGCACGTAATTATCGGTGGCGGAGCCATTCCTACAAATGTCGAAGCGAAGGCTGCAACTCTCCCTCATTCAATGGCTATTTATGCTACTTATGGCATGACGGAAACGCTGTCGCACATCGCATTACGTCGAGTGAATGGACCAGTCCGTCAGGATTATTTTAGCCCCTTGGAAGGTGTGCAAATCAGCAAGGGCGCTGATGGATGTTTGGTGCTTTCGGATTCTCTTACAACTTCTGAACCACTTCGTACCAACGACCTTGTTGAAATCCTTCCCAACGGAGGATTTCGTATACTCGGCAGGCGCGACAACGTTATATCCTCAGGAGGAATAAAGTTACAACTCGAAACTTTGGAGCAGCAATTAGCAGCTAAAATTCCTGCCGACTTTATGCTCACTTACATCAACGACGACCATTTAGGGCAAGCGCTAACAATGCTCTATGTCGGAAACTCTACAGCTGAGAAACTTCGCCAGCTATGCGCTGATACAGTTGGACGTTACGAAGTGCCAAAGCATTTCTTGCGCGTCGGAGCATTGCCAACGACCGAAACGGGGAAACCGGCACGCAACAGCGCCCATCAGCTTGCTGAAGAGTTAGCACATTTTTCTTATTTATCAACATAACCAATAATCAATGGAAACACCTATTCTTAACGAACACAACAAAGCGGAGTATCCGCCTATGCACACAGCTGAGCATATCTTGAATCAAACGATGGTGCGCATGTATGGCTGCCCTCGTTCGCGCAATGCGCATATTGAGCGTAAAAAATCGAAAGTAAGTTATGAACTTTCTACGTGTCCTTCGGAAGTAGAAATTCAAAACATTGTCGAAGCAGTGAACGCTGTGATTCAAGCCAATATGCCGGTCACAGAGGAATATGTCAAACTCAGTGATGTTCCCGCTGAGGTGAGTCTTGAAAAACTTCCTGCCGACGCTTCCGAAACAATTCGCCTCGTTCGAGTGGGCGACTACGATGTATGCGCTTGCATCGGAGCGCACGTCAGCAACACGTCTGAAATAGGTACGTTCCAACTGCTGGGCACAAACTGGGACGAAGAACGCAAATCCTTTCGCATACGGTTTAAGTTAGTGTAAAATGCAATTAAAAGAAAAAAGGAGAAATGTGCTGCGTAACATTCCGCAAGACATTTCTCCTTTTTCCATTTCTCCTTTCTATTTCACACCGTCACGATTCGCTCGCCAACAAGTGGTGCTAACTGCTGTTTCAGTTTGTTGAGTTCTGCAAACTGCTGCATAATCTGCACTGCCAGCGCCGGATTTGATTTGACTTCGGGCGTTTGGAGTTGTTGCAAAAGTTGTTTCAGACTGGATTCTATGATGTGAAACTTGTATTCGTTGAGCACGCGCGGCACGAGTTCCAACAGTTTTTCCTCATCGGGTTTGTGCATCTTTCGATGATTCTTCGACAATTCATAGTCGTCCTCAGCCAGGGTGGCTGCCATCTGCTGCACATCGGGTTGCGTTGATGCAAGGAAATGATGCAGTGTGGCATACGGATGGCTCTCCGTTGCAGGAAGCGCCGCAGCCTCCGCCAGTATTTGGCGATGCAAGGGATGGCTCAATTCTATTTCGTCCTGAGCAAGGTCTGCTGCAATGTATCCGGCTACGGTCCACACTTGCTGCACTTCGCCATCATCATTTTGTTCTGTATAGAGCGGAAGACTCCCATGTCGCACGATGATTTTCAGAAGCATCTGCTCTGCAGCCGTATCTACATTTCTGCTTGCAATCAAGCCGGCATCAGGCTTTGACTCAACATTTTCCGCAGATGCAGCCGCCTCTTCAGCATCGGTATATTTTGCATCTCTACGTCCAGTAGCGAGTGCTCTTTCGACTTCGGCAGCAATGATACGTTCGTCCATGCCTACTTGCTGGGCGCAGCGATGTATGTAGGTTTGTCGGGCAATCAAATCCGGAATGGCAGCAATGCTTTCAACAATGTCCTTAATAGCAGCAGCCTGCTGACGTGGGTCATCGGCTGAATCGCTCATCAGTAGTTGTGTCTTAAAGCGGATAAAGTCCGTTTCGTGCTGCTTGATGTACGCTTCAAAGTCCGTAGCGCTTCTTCCGCGTGCAAAGCTGTCGGGGTCCTCTCCATCGGGCAGCAGGAGCACGGCAACATTCATCCCTTCAGCCAAGAGCATGTCGATACCGCGAAGCGAAGCTTTGATACCGGCTGCGTCGCCATCGTAGAGCACCGTTACGTTGGGCGAAAATCTGCGTATCAGTCTTATCTGTCCCTTCGTGAGTGCAGTACCCGAGCTGGCTACAACGTTTTCTATACCTGCCTGATGCATAGAAATTACGTCGGTATATCCCTCCACGAGATAGCACTTACCCTTCTTCGTGATGGCATGCTTCGCCTGAAACAGTCCGTAGAGTTCGTTGCTCTTGCTGTAGATTTCCGATTCGGGAGAGTTTACGTATTTTCCTACGTGTTGCTGCTTGGCATCGTTTCCTAAAATACGCCCGCCAAAAGCAACAACGCGCCCGCCAACCGTGTGGATCGGGAAAATCACGCGTCCGTGGTATGTGTCAACCAGCGTCTTTTGTTCCGTTTCGTAGGTCAAACCCGTTTTCAGCAAAAAGTCTTTTTTGTATCCGCGTTTAAGCGCTTCGGTTGTCATCGCGTCGCGCTGTGCCGGACAGTATCCTAATTGAAACTTCCTGATGATGTCGTCTCTGAATCCGCGTCCTCTGAAGTAAGCCATACCAATAGCAATACCATCTACGCTCTCCTGCAAGGTCTGCTGAAAGTAACCCAGCGCCCATTCGTTAAGCGTAAGCATCGCTTCGCGGTCCGAAGCCATCTGCTTGTCGGCATCCGACATTTCTCGCTCCTCGATATGTATGCCATATCGCTTTGCCAACCAACGCAGTGCATCCACATACGACATCTGCTCGTGTTTCATGATAAAGCCAATGGCATCGCCGCCTTCGCCACACGAGAAACACTTGAACAGCCCCTTACTCGGACTCACCACAAACGAAGGCGTGCGCTCATCATGAAAGGGGCAGAGGCCTTTAAAGTTTACCCCTGCTTTTTTGAGCGTCACAAATTCGCGCACAACTTCGTAAATGTCAGCCGCAGCTCTAATCTTATCTATGGTGTGGTGGTCAATCATGCGTGCAAAGTTAATATTTTTTAAGAGAAAAAGAAAGTATATTGAGCATCTTAAAATTAATTAGCAAAGACTTTGCATAGTTGTCGAATAATTGTAAGTCGCTTAATTTGTGAATAAAAATTCAGAACAGTCATCGCCGCGACAAAAAAAATGCAGGGCAAAAAAATCACATTTTAGCATAAAGCCATCCCTCCCCTTTGCAAAGTAC
>JAFOWI010000140.1 GCA_017425985.1 Bacteroidaceae bacterium
ACCTCCAATTAAGATTATTTATGACAAAAAGTTAGCACCAACCGTTTTACCCGCCATACCTTTGCAACATCTTAAAACACTGATATTATGAAAAAGATTATTTTAGGAGTTGTTGCTATGAGCAATGCGATTGTCGGAATGGCATGCACGGGCATTTCGCTTACTGCCAAGGATGGAAGTTACATTCAGGCGCGCACCATTGAGGGGGCGCAAATGGATTTGCCGGGGATGTATGTTGTGATTCCTCGCGGCGAGGAGTTGCAATCCTTTACGCCCATGGATGCTAACGGCATGAAGTTCGTGGCGAAATATGGCGTTGTCGGACTTTCCGTGGTGCGCGAAGAATTTATTGCCGAGGGGATTAACGAGAAGGGGTTGTCCACAGGACTGTTCTTCTTTCCGCACTACGGCAGTTACCAGCCCTTTGTAGAACACTTGCGCGAGAAAACGATTGGTGACCTGCAACTGAACCAATGGATGCTCACCCAATTTGCTACGGTGGATGAAGTCATTACAGCCATTCAGTCGGGCGAACAGCGCATTGTGGGGTTAGACAATGAGGCGGTGGTGCATTGGAGAATTGGCGACACCAGCGGGCGTCAGGTCGTTCTTGAAATCATTGACGGCGTGCCCCGTTTTTATGAAAACACGGTAGGCGTACTCACCAATGCCCCCGATTTTCAGTGGCACCTGACCAATCTGAACAATTACGTCAACCTCTTCCCCGGAGATGCCCAGCGCCAAATCTTAGGCAAGCAGGAACTCTTCCCCATGGGTGGCAATAGCGGTTTCCTTGGGTTGCCAGGCGACGCCACTCCCCCATCGCGCTTTGTGCGTGCCGCCTTCTATCGTGCCACAGCGCCCCAGTTGGATGACGCTTTCAGCACGGTGAGACAATGCTTCCACATCCTTAATAACTTCGACCTCCCCATCGGCGCAGAACATCCGCAGGGCACTGCCCCCGACATTCCCAGTGCCACGCATTGGACATCAGCGATTGACTTGACGCACCGCAAAGTGTATTTCAAAACGGCCTACAACAACACCATCCGGTGTATCGAACTGGCAAAGATTGACTTCGATAAAGTAAAATATCAAGTCCACCCCTTCGACAAGGTGAAAGAGCAACCTGTGGAGCGGATTTTGATAAGATAACCCTTAACCGAAAGCTTATCCTTAAACGTTATAGTAAATGACCTCCCCCATCTACTCAACCAAGTGCGCTCAATGAAAATGGACATACTAACATCGAATGGTTTTGACTAACTCCATTCCCCTTACAATAAACAGAGGAAGCCCCAGTGCGAGGTTTCCTCTGTTTTTCTTTATCATTATTCTCTGCGAATGCTTTCCACGGGATTCCTGCGCGCCACTTTCAGCGTTTGCCAAGCGATGGAGACAAGAGCGAGGAGGAGCGTGAGGACGATGGCGATGACGATTGCCCACCAAGTGGAGTCAATGCGGTTGGGGAAAAGTTCCAAGTAAATTTCCGTGCCCTTCAAGATAAGAGGAAGTGAAAGCATGGCTGCCAAAAGGGAGAGGATCAAGAAGGGACGGGCAAGGTGCCAAGAAGCATTCATGACCGTTGCGCCCATCACTTTGCGCAAGGCGATTTGTTTGCTCTGCTGTTCGGTGTAAGAGATGGACATGGCAAACATTCCCAGGACAGAAATAAGGGTGGAGATGCACATAAAGCAGAGCACCATTGCCAACATATTCTCCAATTCCTTCATGGGTTCGTCAAGGATTTCATCAATAGTGCACATCACAAAATCCTTTTCCATGCCCACCATCTCCTTCGTCACAGCGCGACATGTAACCAGCATCTTCTGCTTCGTGGCAGGGATGTCTTTCATCCCATCTTCCGAAAGTTCTACCAACATGCTGAATGAACGATTCGGATTTATACTTACGGAAATCATATTGTGCCCGTCAGTCATCGAGTTACCACTCACGGGGTCGAAAGAGCGGTAATCCTTAATGACTCCGCATACAGGATAACACGCTGTTCCCTCAATCTGTCCACCCACATTAGGATTTTCGGCAGTGATTTTATAACGGTCGCGCGTGTCTTCCGTAATCCAATGCTTGTCATTGTCGGGTTCGCAATACTGTTCCACCACCTCAAACCCAAGCATACTCATACAAGTGGTATCCATCCCGGAATAGAACACCCACGAAGTGACAGCCTCACCCGTTTCACTCTTCTCCTGGATACCATTCGTCTGACAAGCCCACGGGCCTTGATGTATCCACCCCACGCGTTTCACTTCGGGCATCGCCAATAGGCGGTCGTAAATCGGGCGGAGTTGTTCGGTGTAGGTAGAATAGGTAAGAGTAAAAATTTGCACCAATCCTTCCGTGCGGTAGCCCATAGGAAGTGTGGTTAAGTAGTGCATCTGCGCCACCATGACGATACCGATGGCTATCAACGCTGTGCTAATCAAGTTTTGAAGCACAATGAACACACGACTAAGGCGCATTTTGCTTTGGAAGCGGAACGAACCTTTCACCACGTCAATAGGTTTGAAGCGCGAAACAATAATCGCAGGAATCAACCCTGCCATGAGCGACACCAAGAGCAACAACGCCACGGCGGTGAGGATAGAAACGAGGTCGGAGAAGATGCAGATTTCCGCTTCTAAGAGTTCTTCAAACCAGGGACGGGCAATTACCGCCACCATACACCCAAGCACGAAGCACACAGCCGTAAAGACGAACGACTCCATGAGATTGCGCCCCACTATTTGAGACACGGTATCGCCCAAGAGGCGGCGCGTGGCGAGTTCCTTGGCACGTTTTCCGATTAATGCCGTTGTGAGGTTGACATAGTTGAACACGGCAGATACCAAGAGCACGATGGCTACGCCCAAGAGTATCCACACCATCTCTTCGCTACCATTACGGAAACCCGAGTTACGTCCGAGGTTGGCAAAGTAGCATTCGCTCAACGGCGTTAACGACACACCGCTAATATAGTTGCCATCAATCGGTTCGCGCTTCCAGAATTGCCAGGTTTCCAGGTATTTTTCCAACAAGGCATTCTTGGTTTCTTCCACCGAAGCGCCTTTGTGTAGCGTGACAAAGGTGACGATGCTCCCGAAATTGTCTAACCAGGCACGGCTTTGCTCTTCCACTTTCATGGAGAAGAGAATTTCCACGGGCGAGAAGAAATCGTCGGTGTCGAAATTCTCAACCACGCCCACAATCGTCAAAGGCTCCTCTTGCCCTAACAGACGCAGGGTTTTGCCTATGGGATCGGCATCGGGGAAAGCGCGTTTTGCGAACTCCTCACTCACGAGGATTTCCGTGGGCGACTCCAACACCTTTTCACGAGCCACCCCGCGCAATTCGTAATTGAAATATTGGAAGAAGGTGGAGTCAATCGCCATGGCCTCGGTCGTGAAACTGTTTTCACCTGCCAAGACATCCCAGGGACGGGTTGCCCCAACGCGCGTAAAACCTTTAATCTGCGGAATCTTTGGGCAAATCTCCGGACCCGTTCCTACGGTCATGGCTATCATTCGGCTGGATCCAATGACGTAAAGGTCATCATTAAGCGCTTGCGACTTACCCACCATAAATTC
>JAFOWI010000141.1 GCA_017425985.1 Bacteroidaceae bacterium
CTGTCCGAAAAAATGTGTACTTTTGCTCATGGTTAACCTTTAAGTGTGGTAACTCAAAGATAACCAAAAAGGGCTGAACTCCAAAATCGGAGATCAGCCCTTTCTTTTTTTTGATTCGATAAGTTTTAGCGGACAGTAATAATAAAATATTCATCTATCAACATAGGATTTCCGCGCGGCAATATTAAAGATTCGACTATTAATATCCAAAATCCGGCAATCATGCGCCGAACTCCGCGCACCGACGCGTGACATCGCCCATACGCCCCCGATGCTCGCACACCCAACTAAGGATATTGGCGCACGCACATACGTTGAGCGCATAGCACCGTCGGTTTGAGCGCACAGAAAGGGCGTGCCCAAATACTCAGGCACGCCCTTCGTCGGAAATTATTCAGTCGTCACGTCAGCAACATTCGGTGTTACAAGCTACGGCGTCCTTGCCCGTCCAACAAAGCTTTGAGATAAGATGGTCGGCAGAGTAGATGCCGGGGCCCGTAGTGGCGAGCATCACGAAGACAGCAAGGTAGATAAACGCCAGTTCGCCTTGCGCAAGGCTGCTATCGTGCGTCACGAAGAATGCCACGCCCATCGAAAAAATCATGGGCAACACTGCCAATCGGAAAAGGAAGCCCGCAATAAAAGCCAGCGAGCAAAAGAATTCGGCAAACACAACAAGCGCAAGACTCAGCTCGCTACCAATTCCGAGCGGATTGGGAAAATTTGCAGCATAGGCGCTGAAGTCCGTCAGCTTGTCGAAACCGTGCATCAAGAGCAGGATGCCAAAGAGTAGGCGCATGCTCAGGAGAAATCCTGAGAAGCAGGGACTCGGATAGTGCCTTGCAAAGAGTAGTTTTTTCATAGTTATAAGATATTTGGGGGTTAGGTTTCAATCGTTATTCGGAGCGAGGGGCAAGCACGATGCAGCCACCCTTGGAAAGCTCTGCAGAGCGGAGGCTACCTCCGCAACTGTTTGCTACGACATCAAGGCGAAGTCAGCGTAAGGTGCATGGGCAGGCGCAAACCATAGTTAGCAGTGGTGGAAAGTTCCTCCTCGATGCGCAGAAGTTGGTTGTACTTCGCCAAACGGTCGGTGCGGCTGAGCGAACCTGCCTTGATTTGTCCGCAACCTGTGGCTACGGCGAGGTCGGCTATGAAGGTGTCCTCCGTTTCGCCCGAGCGATGCGAGATGATAGCCGCGTAGCCCGAACGCATCGCCAATGCCACGGCATCGAGCGTTTCGGAAAGCGTGCCTATCTGGTTGGGCTTCACGAGCAAAGCGTTGGCACATCGATTTTCGATGCCACGTTGCAAGTAGCGCGTGTTGGTCACGAAGAGGTCGTCGCCCACAAGTTGGCAACGGTCGCCGAGTCGTGCGGTGAGCTTTGCCCATCCATCCCAGTCGCCCTCAGCCATGCCGTCTTCAATGGAGTCGATGGGATATTTGTCAATCAGCTGTTCGAGATAGTCCACCTGTTCGTCAGCAGTCAGCACCTTGGCGTGCGCACCCTCAAAGATGGTGTAGTCGTACTTGCCATTGCTGAAAAATTCGGACGATGCGCAGTCCATGGCAATGGTCACGTCCTCGCCCGGATGGTAGCCGGCATCGCTGATGGCCTGGACAATGCTCCGGAGCGCGTCCTCAGCATCGCGCAGTGTGGGTGCGAATCCGCCTTCGTCGCCTACCGAAGTGTTGAGCCCACGCTGTCGGAGCAAGCGCTTCAAAGCATGAAACACCTCTGCCCCCATGCGGAGCGCCTCGCTGAAGTCCCGTGCACCGACGGGGCGTATCATGAATTCCTGAAATGCGATGGGCGCGTCGGAGTGTGCACCTCCATTAATAATATTCATCATCGGGACGGGCAAACGATGGGCATTCACGCCGCCAAGATAGCGATAGAGCGGCATACCCAAAGCCTGAGCAGCAGCACGTGCGCATGCCAGCGACACGCCGAGCAAGGCATTTGCCCCCATGCGGCGCTTCGTGGGCGTTCCGTCAATAGCAATGAGCAGGTCGTCAATGGTGCGCTGTTCGCAAACCGACACCCCTTCGAGCGAAGCCGCAATGACCGTATTGACATGGCACACCGCCTGTCTCACACCGAGTCCGCCATAGCGCTTGTCCGCCGAGTCGCGCAGTTCGAGCGCTTCGTTTTCGCCGGTCGAAGCTCCCGAGGGCACAGAGGCGCGCCCTACTACTCCGTTCTCCAATTCAACTTCGACCTCGACGGTGGGATTTCCGCGAGAGTCCAATATTTCTCTTGCATGTACGTTTTTTATCAGCATAAATATCTAAGGTTTTAGCAAATCCTTCGTTGGCTTTGCACCGGCAAATTTAGGACGACTTTCGCACTCCGCAAAAATAAATATACATAATAAATATTAATACGAATATAAACAATGTCAATAAAACTATATTTATGTTAAGACGTCCACACTCAGAATAAACGCAAAATTGCTGTGAACAAAGCATTTACAGAACCAACGTCTGAGCTACGGAGACTGAAAATTGAGCCGGTACGCCGCAAACAGGGTTTGCTCATGTTGAGAAAAATTCGTATATTTCCATGCTGCGAGCGAATATCCCGGCTGTAGCACCACTCACCTCGCCTCCCCAGCACCGCGCAACGGTTGCAAGGTTGCAAAAATAAGATGGGCGCGTCCGCACTGCTCGGACACACCCATCAAATTCAATACTGATTCATAGCGCACACCACTTGCGTGCAAGGCTATTTGGCTAAGCTGAAATTAAATTGCAAGCCGGCCCCTTCGCGGTTGCTGGCTGTGATGCTACCGTGGTGAAAGCGCACCGCATTGCGCACGATAGAGAGTCCAAGCCCCGTGCCGCCCGTGTCGGAAGCATCGCGCGTACGCCCTTCGTCGGCCCGGAAGAAACGTTCGAAGATGCGCGGCAAATGATGTGGGGCAATGCCCTTACCACTATCATAGAAAACAAAGTGGTAGTGGCTATCATCCTCGCTTTCGAGGCGGATGTTCATCGCGACTGAGGGACCGCCGTAGCGAAGTGCGTTCTCTATAAGATTTCGGAAGATGGCATGCACAAGGGAGTAGTTGCCCTGAATGCTTACATAGCTCGGCACGTCGCACACGACTGACGCCGACTGAGCTTCGACCTGAGCCGAGAGTTCTTCGCACACATCGCTGACGACTTGCGCCACGTCGATTGGCGAGCGGGGCATCGTTTCGGGAGCTTCGTCCACCTTAGTGATAATCGAAACGTCGCGAATGATGGCTGCAAGGCGTTGCGTCTGAGCATGGGCGCGTTCCAGGAAATAACGCTTGCGTTCGGGTGCAAGGTTGTCGCACGTCAGCAGCGTTTCGAGAAATCCGCTGATGCTGCTCACGGGGGTACGCAATTCGTGCGTGATGTTGTTCGACATGTCGCGCTTGTAAATCCGGCGTTTCTCGCGCTCAGCGAGTACGGCCTTGTGCGACGCCTCCAGTTGCTTGTATTTCTCCATGATTGTATGCCCGATACGACCCAGTTCGGAGTCGGGAAACGCAATGTGGTTGTAGTCCACCAATCCGCGCTCAGCCGAAGCTATGAATCGGTGGAGCATCGCTACGGATTTGCCAAAGTGGTCGGACACCTGGATGAGCAAAACGAGCACAATCGGGAAGATACCCAGCACAAACCACAGGAAGACGTTGTCGGCCTTGAGCATATTTTGCACCGTCGTGTCGTAAGGCACGGCTACGCGGATGATACAGTCGGGATAAGCCTTTGCGAAGTAAAAGAAATCGCGCCCCGTCGTCGAAGACGTGCGGATAAGGTGGCCTTCGTGCGTCTTAATAGCCTCGATCACCTCCGGACGCGAAAGATGGTTTTCCATTGCAATGAGGGCTACGTCGCCCGACTCGTATTGCACCTCGCCCTGGCGGTTAAGAATGGTGATACGCAAGTCGCGAGGCAAGGCCCTAAAGAGCGGCTCGGCTATGTCGTTCTCAATGTGCTTGTTCTTCAAGCACTCAAAGTGGGCCAGCATGTCGGAGTAGCTGCGCAGCTCGGTTTCGAGCAGCTCCACCTTGTAGTGCTCCTCGCGCTGATGCTGAAAACCTACGAGTATCGCAGCAAAGAGCATGAAGAGCAGCGTGAAGTAAAGCAGCAGTTTGCGCTTGTAGGAAATAAGTGGTTTTTTCATCGGTGTAGCGGCGTGTTAAGGCGATGTACTCAGGCTGAGCACCCGTATTTGCTGATTATTAAGCTTCGTCGGACAAATAACAGTAACCGTAGCCCTGACGATTTACGATGCGGCCGCCCAGGATGGCGCCCAACTTCTTGCGCAGGCGCGTAATGTGCACATCGACCGTGCGCTCAAGTACAACAATATTGGTATCCCACACGTGCTGAATGATTTCTTCGCGCGAGAATACGCGCCCCGGGTGCTCGCTCAGCAAGCGAAGAATGTCGTACTCCTTGCGCGAGAGCTCCACCTTCAGTTCCTGATTATAAACCAATTTCTTTTCCTCGTCGATGGTGAGGAGGGGGGCTTCGTCAGTGGTTTTGCGGGATTTGTAAGTCTGACCTTGTCGGCGCAACACGGCTCTTACACGCGCCAACACCTCCTGAAGGGAGAAGGGTTTCGTAATAAAATCGTCGCCCCCGACGGAAAATCCGCGCAAGAGGTCGGCTTCGGTGTCGCGCGCCGTAAGAAAAATGATGGGAATTTGATTGTTCAGCTCCTGCCTCAGCATTCGCGCAAAGTCGAAGCCCGACATTCCTCCCATCATCACATCGAGCAAAATCATGGAGTGAGCCGGAGTGAGCAACGTCAAAGCTTCTTCCGCCGAAGCTGCGGTGTCGGCTTCGAAACCTGCGTTTTCCAGATTGCATTGCAGGATCTCGCGTAAATCCAATTCGTCATCGACAATAAGAATGCGCTCTGCCATATTTATTATATATGAGTACGTGTGAATAAAAACGATTTTGAAGCTCCGAACTGCGATTTACTCAAAATAAAGTGTGAGCATCACCATGTTGAAGCGAGCATTGTTGACACTCTTCGTGAACACCTGTTCGCCGGAGTCGAGCAAATCGTCGCGCGTCGTTTCGAGAATGTTGCCAAGTCCGAAGCAAAACTTGAGTTCGGGAATCATCTTGAAGAAGGGGAGGTACATATCGCACCCCATGCCAAGCTCCAGGCAAAACGTAAGCGGCTTCGTGCGCAGCAACGTGTGCTTCTTAGCCGTAAGGTCGTAGTTCGCACTAAATCCGCCAACGATGTAAGGACGGTAATTGTTGAAACGCGGCGCTGCAACCTTTGCATTGACCGGAATCGACAGGTAAGTTGACTTCATGTCCTGCGACTGGCGCTTTCCGTCGGCATGATTGAAGAAGGAAAGGTGCTTGCTGCCAAAGTGGAGCGAGGGTTGCAAACGAAGCGAGAGGTAGCGATTCATTCGCCAGTCGCCCAGCACGCCTACCGTGAAGCCCATGTTCGTTTGGTCGTTCTCCACCGTCCATTGTGCGCCGGTAGCTGGGTCGATATAGCCGTTGTTCTCAAATTCTACGCCTTGGTCGTTCAGTCCGAAGAAGAAACCGTAGTGGAAACGCCTTTCATCGATGAATGGTTTGTTTTGAACCTTGCGTTCCTGCGCGATAGTCGCCACGCAAGCAAAGCAAGCGCAGAGTATGACAAAGAAAGCTCTATTCATGAAGTAATAAATTTTGATTTTGTGCAAATTTAAGCCAAAGTTGTGAGTTGACAAGAAAACTTTGCGCATGATACCCAAAAAAAGGTCAAATTAATTTGTTTTTCTAAGCCGATGCTGTAACTTTGCATGCAGGTTTCGGAGCGCGGGCTTTGATTCGCGCCCTACGATTGAGCATCAAACAACATTTACATAACAATTATTTTTTCTAAAAAACTTACTATTATGGCTTACGTTATTACTGACGACTGTATCGCTTGCGGTACTTGTATTGACGAATGTCCTTCTGGCGCAATCTCTGAAGGCGAAAAGTATTCAATCGACCCTAACGCTTGCGTTGACTGCGGTACTTGCGCTGATGTTTGCCCCTCAGGAGCTATCATCGCCGGCTAATCCAATTAGATTTCAGGATAAACCGACTATTTCCTTTTTTTTGTCAAACTGCACTTTGACAAGAATTTTTAAGTTTCTTACGAACAACGCTTCGTAGGAAACTTTTTTTTCGGCCTCGCTTCCGGAGCTGCAAACAAAGCACATCCACACTACTACATCTGCCCAAATAGCGCGAAGCTCAAACATCAATAAACTTTCAGGAAAGGTCACGCCCCCTTTCTCAAACATTATTTCCCGCATCCCCGACTTTTTGCGCACGCCTTAGGCTTTGACTGAAAATATTAAAAAATATATTCAAAAAAAATATTAAAAAATATATTTATTGTATCTTTGCAAGAGAATCATTGATAATTATAAACTTAAACAAATCAACACTTATGAAATTTTTCAGTTTTAGCAAGTTGTGCATGTTCATCGTGAGTTGCTTCATGATGGGTGTGCTCGAACTTCAGGCGGAGGTCAATCCCAAGCCCTTCGTAGTGCCCGAACTCAAGACGTGGACCGGAGCCGAAGGCATGTTTGCCCCCTCAGGTCGCGTTGCCGTAAAGGGTGGCGACAAGGAACTCATGCGCATTGCTCAGGCTTTCGCTGCCGATTACGAGTTGCTTACAGGCCGTACGCTTCAGGTTGTGAAGGGTAAAGGTAAGGCTGGCGACTTTGTATTGGCGCTCAACAAGAAGGACGCTGCTTTAGGCGCTGAAGGCTACAAGCTCGAAATTGCCGACAAGGCTGAGATGACAGCTGCAACAGCGCAAGGCGCATTTTGGGCAACGCGCACAGTGCTCCAGCTTTCAGAACAGAATGCTAACGCAGAACTCCCCAAGGGTACAACCGTTGACGTGCCCGAATACGCAATGCGCGGTTTCATGATCGACGTAGGTCGTAAGTTCATCCCCATGTCATATCTTCGCAACCTCGTAAAGATTATGGCTTACTACAAGATGAACACACTCCAGGTGCACCTTAACGACAACGGCTTCCGCCAGTTCTTCGGCAATGATTGGAGCAAGACGCAGGCAGCATTCCGCCTCGAAAGCACAACATACCCCGGACTCACAGCTAAGGACGGCTCATACACAAAGCAAGAGTTCATCGACATGCAAATCCTTGCTGAACAAAACTTCGTTGAAGTAGTTCCCGAAATCGACGTGCCTGCTCACTCTTTGGCATTCACACACTACAAGCCCGAGATTGGCTCTAAGGAATACGGCATGGACCACCTTGACCTCTTCAAGCAGGAAACTTACGACTTCGTTGACGGACTTTTCAAGGAATATCTTGAAGGCGAAAACCCCGTGTTCCGCGGTCCTCGCGTTCACATCGGTACGGACGAATACTCCAACGCTAAGAAGGACGTAGTCGAAGCTTTCCGCAAGTTCACCGACCACTACATCAAGTACGTTGAAAGTTTTGGCAAGCAAGCCATGGTTTGGGGTGCGCTCACTCACGCTAAGGGCGAAACTCCCGTGAAGGCTGAAAACGTCATCATGAACTGCTGGTACAACGGCTACGCTGACCCCACAGAAATGAAGAAGCAGGGCTACAAGCTCGTAAGTATCCCCGACGGTGCTGTATATATCGTGCCCGCAGCCGGCTACTACAACGACTACCTCAACTGCCACTACCTCTACGACCACTGGACGCCCGCCAACATCGGCAACCAGACGTTTGAAGAAGGCGACCCCGCAATCCTCGGTGGTATGTTTGCCGTATGGAACGACCACGTGAACGGTATTTCAACAAAGGATATCCACCACCGCGTGTTCCCCGCATTGCAGACATTGGCTGTGAAGTGCTGGACAGCAAAGAAGGCACAGCTCCCCTACGCTGAGTTCAACGAAAAGCGCCTCCAGCTCTCTGAAGCCCCCGGTGTCAACGAACTCGCACTCTACGGCACAACACCCAAGCTCGTTTACGAAGCAGCTACCGTTGAGGCAGGCAAGCAGCAGCCTATTGCCGAAATCGGTTACAACTACAGCGTGAGCTTCACCGTTGAAGGCGCTCAGGAAGCAGCAGGCACCGTGCTCTTCAGCTCGGACAACGCCATCGTTTACCTCTCTGACCCCAAGACGGGCCGCCTTGGTTTCTGGCGCGACGGCTTCCTCGCACAGTTCAACTACCGCATCCCCGTAGGTAAGAAGGCTGACATCCTCATCCAGGGCGACAACAAGAAGACAGTGCTCTACGTTGACGGCCAGCACAAGGAAACGCTCGACGCAAAAACCATCTACGTCATCAAACCCGAAAACCAGATACACGCGATGTACAACGCCGACGGAGCAGCAGAGCCCATCATGTACACTACAGGCGACAAGATGAACCTCCAGCGCACGCTCGTGTTCCCCCTCCAAAAGGCAGGCGACTTCAAGAGCAAGGTGACAAATCTCAAGGTTTACAACTATTGGTTGAAGCAATAATCAACACGCACACACAAGAGGCGAACCCACCCGGGCTCGCCTCTTTTTTTGATGCGTACGCGCTCACCGCTATTGCAACACAACGGTAGCACGGCGGTTGTAGTTGTAGGGCGAAAGGAGGTCAACGCCACCCGCTGCCTTGACAACGATGTTCTGCCTGGGCACGCCCATCTTCACCAATTCGGCAACTATCGTCTGCGCACGCCTTTCGGAAAGCGCCTGGTTGTAAGGCTTGTCGCCCGTATTGCTGTCGGCATAGCCCGTAACGAGCAACTTACGATTGCCGGCCTTTGCATAAGCCACGAGGTCGTTGAGGTTCACGAGATCCTTGCGCGACGCTATTTCGTGAGAATCGTGATTGAAGAACACGGAATACACGGTGCTCAACACCTGACTTTCCTTCACGATGCGCGTCTCAACAACCGGAACTACCGGTTCGTCGGCTGCGAGCAACTGGCGCAGGCGGTCGTTTTCCAGGCGTTCCTCGTTGACCATGCGCTCCATGATTTCCATCTGCTCACGATTGCTGGCGGCGATTTCAGCCAGGTCGTAAGCATGGTTCCATCCGTTCTGCTTGCTGATGTCGTAAGTGACGCCAAGCTTGAGGCTCACAATTTTGTCGTAATGATTGAGGGCGAGCAGACTGGTGCTGTTGTTGCCCTTAGCACCGAGGAACAAGGAACTGGTAAAGAGCACCTGCACATCCGCAAAGGCGTCCATGCGCGGCAGGATTCTGAAGGAGTTGCGCACACCCATGTTCATACCCAGCTTGTTCACGTCCTCGCTGAAATTCCTTACGTAGCCCATGCCCACATAAGGGCTCATGTTCCACCGACGTTCGGCATCGTAGCCCATAAGCAGATTGGTGAGGTTCATCACTACGTCTTGGTGGATGTACATGTAGGAGGCTGTGGGATGAAGCTCGTGGGCACTGCCCGAAGTGTTGCGCGCCCAGCCGAGGTCAACAGCAGTGCGGAGCGCAAGCTCGGGGGTGAACCACTTTCCTACCCCGGCATTAAAACCGAAGCTGCCACGCTTGTGCGAAAAGGGGTTGGCGCTTACGCCACCTCCCTGCGAGGTGTAAGCCACATTGTAATTGCCACCCAACTCCACAAACCAGTTGGAGCCAAAGCTGTTGGTTGCGACACTGTGTTTTGCAGGAAGACTGCCTTCCTGCGCGCTGGCAGTGACTACGCATGCTGCCAAAGCGATTGCGAACGTAAAGTTCTTCATAGTAATTAGATATTAAGGTGAAAAAATTGTTGGTGCCAGGCCCTGCATTGAGCCTTAGCCGCTGCAAATGTACGTACATTGAAACGACACCAACAAAAATTCTGTATTAATTAAACCTAAATAATCTTACCGACTGTGAAAACCGCCATTACGTGCGCTATTGCCACTCATGGATTGCATTTTAAACACTGAAATTTCTATTTCGCGGCGCAGATTTGTAACAAAAAAGTCACAAAATCGGCGTTCGCAAAGCCGAGATTTGAGCAAAAATTGTGCAAATTTCGGCTGCGCAAAGCAAGATTTTTCGTTGCAAACACAACTTTTTTTCTGCCAACGCAACTTTTTTCGTCCGAACGCCGAAATGGGCTGAATTTTGACTGAAATCCGAGGAAAAATTTACAACATCGGACTTACGAAAAACAACATCGGAGGTAATTTTAACAACCTCAAAGCTTGTTTTAACAACATCGGAGATTGTTTTTAACATATTTTAACTAAAAAAGAGGAAAACCTCGCGGTCTTCCTCCTCTGTAGTACAAAGATACAACATTTTCGGCCGAAATCCAAATTTCGACTTTCAGCCACCCGGCAAGGACCGCCGTTTTACCCCCGATTTTGCAATCCGGCACCCCCGAAAACGGGCGTTTTGTGCGCAGCCCGGAGGTGGTGCGAAAAAAATTTCTTGCCTCATCGCGCACTCCGATTTTGGTCGCACAAAGCGAGCGCTGCGCAAAAATCAAGTGCAGCGTCAGCGCCTCAGCATTTCGATATTCAGTCCCCTACCCGCAACTGCTAAATTCTACGCCATTCTCAGCGCCATCTTCAGCGCAGAAATCTGCAAACACATGGCTTAGTCGGTGAGCGACACAAGACTACCGCCACTGCTCCTTGCGCCAATCTCTGCAAAAGAGGAGGGAGCGCCTTGCGCCAACTCTGCAACGCAAAACGCTCCCCCACTACGCTACATGCACGCGCGAGTAGCTCAATCGTCATTCGGACGTGCTGCCGAAACAATATCTCTCAGCCCCTTGAAGAAGCCTACTATCTGCGCCCATACGTAACAAAACACAAAGCTCATGCCCTTCCACACCGCCGCCGCCAACCACAGGAACGCATGCACCGCAAGGCGCAAACACTTCTGCGGCGTCAGGCGATAGGCCGCACGCACTACGCGGAAATAGTAAACCGCCGCCAAAGGCAAGCCCACACCTGCAAGCGTATAGAGCCAGCAGAATCCATCGCCAACCTCATACAGAACAACGGGATGTCCGCCCACCATCGCCCAGGGCAAACCATAGCACACCACCTTGAAAACACTCACCGCCTTGAAAGCCAGGAGGTGGAACGCAAACACGAGGAGCGTGCGCTCGCCTATATATATTAATGAGCGGGAGACGTAGGACGTGTGGCACGCAATGAGGTGCGACGCGGCGTGGAGCACGATGAAACCACCGATGG
This sequence comes from Bacteroidaceae bacterium, assembly GCA_017425985.1. GTDB lineage: Bacteria > Bacteroidota > Bacteroidia > Bacteroidales > Bacteroidaceae > Alloprevotella. The sequence continues at coordinate 11,175 of JAFOWI010000141.1, forward strand.
CAGGAAGCGGCAATGCCAAATGCTGCGCCATCGTGGGCGCAAACGCCATGCTCGACGGCACGATGCTCGGAAACAGCGCTACTACCACTACCGCCACGACTACCGACGCGATGCTCCACACAGCCTGCTTCATACGGAGCCATTCGTAAGCTCGACGATAGAGGAAGCCGCATGCCATAAAGAATACCGCCATAATTTCGCGATAACCACCGGGTGCTAAGGGCTGCAACTTGAGGTGTTCGTCAATTTTCCACGCTGCCAAGACAAACGCCACCAGAGCGAGCAGTGCATTGATGAGCACGTCGTTCTGCTTCAGTGGCTTGAGCTTGCGCAAAAGTTTACACCCCAGCAGATAAGCCACGCTGCCCACAAACAAAGCTCTGAAAAACCAGTAAGAACCTGCGAGAAATTCATCGTAACCGGCCATGCCGAAAACGATGTTCCAAAGGCGCTGGCAAAAGTTGTGCCACGTGTACCACGAAGCTACGAGTCCGCCACCATTGCCCGCGATGTCGTTAATCAGCCCTGTGAGGAAAAACAGATTATGGGCAATGAGGAAGAACAGAGCATACTTCAGGAAAGGCAGGTAAAGCCCTTTGACGCGATGCTTAAGGTATGTTTTTTCGTCGGAGAGGTAGGCCGTGTTGAAGAAGTAACCTGCACAGAGAAAGAAGGCGGGCACATGAAACTGGAAAATCACGTTGGCCACGCCGGCAGGAAACCCCGCGTGCGACATGACCACGAGCACGATGGCCATCGCCTTGAGAATAGTGAAAGTAGGATTTTTCATTGTGCGCAAAGTTGTGACCGGTGAGTGTTACCGCCGCTTAGAGTATCGCAGCTATCAGGTGGTAAGCCCAATTCACGAAGCGGCGAAGCAGTGGTCGGCGAACGGTGTCGGCAGCCGTCAGCGTGACGGAATGCTGCTCGATGTCCTGCAAATAAATGTCGTACAACGCCTGCGTGGCAGCACTGTCGGCCACAAGAATGTTGCACTCGTAGTCAATACGCAGGCTGCGGCCATTAAGATTGGCGCTACCCATAAATATATATTGGTCATCTACCATCATGGCCTTGGCATGGTGGAACCCATCTTTGAAGACGTGAATCGTGGCGCCCATGCGGCGAAAACGGTCGGAGTAGTACTCCACAACGTTGGGCGTCACAGGGATGTCGCTCTTTGCGGAAACCATGATTTCCACGCTTACGCCACGCTTAATGGCGCGTTCGATGGCGCGCGACATGCGCTTAGTGAGCGTAAAGTAGGGGTTGACCAGACGGATATTGCGCTGCGCGGTGTTGAAGATTTCGACGAACGTGTCTTCAATGATGCTTGCCGACTTTCGGGGCACTCTGTTGGCTACGCCAATGGTCTTTGCTCGCCTCGAGCAGGTTGTGTCCGCCTTTAAGCCGAAGAAATAATCCGTAGCCAACTTTTCGCCGGGATAATACTGAGGTCCGGAAAGATTTTCGCCCGTCTCCTTGTTCCAAAAGTCGATGAATACCTTCTGAAGCTCAGCCACGGCGTCGCCCTCGATGCGGCAATGGAGGTCGCGCCACGGTCCGAACTCGGGTTTGCCCGTGATGTAATAGTCTGCAACGTTCATACCGCCGGTATAAGCCAGCATTCCGTCGATGACAACGACCTTGCGGTGGTCGCGGAAAAAGGAATTTTGGAAATACGGCGGTCCGATGCGGTCGAACTCAACGATATCGATGCCCGCCTTGCGCAAATCTTCGAGATGGTGGGCGCGAATGGGGCGGTCGTTCGACGTATTGCCGAATCCGTCAAAGATAGCACGCACTTCGACGCCCTGAGCTGCCTTAGCCTTCAAGAGCCCAAACAGCAGGTGGGAGATGGAGTCGTTGCGAAAGTTGAAGTATTCGAGGTGGATGCTTTGGCGTGCCTGGTTGACGGCTTTAAAGAGGTCGTCGAACTTTTCCTGTCCGTTTTTAAAAAGCACCATGCTATTGTTGTCGGAGAAGCGCACGTCGTAGTTCGTCTCCAAAAATCGGACAATAGCAGAATCGCTTCGGCCCGTGTGGGCTAAAGCGATTATGGGGGTGAAAATAAAAAGTAGTGTAAGTAAAGTTTGTCTCATCGAGCAATGACTTTAAAGCATTGTGCTGAACGAATCTACAATGCCAATCAGTTTGCAATCCTTGTCCACAACAAGCACGTTGTGAATCTTATGTTGCTGGAAGAGTTTTTCAATCTGGTGAATCTTAGTCTCAGGCGAAACGGTCTTGGGACTCTTCGACATGATGTCCGCCACAGTGAGTTGGAAGAACTTGTCCTGCGACTTCTGCATAGCTCGGCGCACGTCGCCATCGGTAATGATGCCCGCCACGCGATCGTCGGCAATGGCTACGCAAAGTCCGAGGCGACCGTTGCTCATGTGGATGACGGCTTCGCTCAACTTCGTTTCGGGCGCAACAACGGGAAGGTCGTCCGTGCGCATCACGTTCTTGGCCTTCGTGAGCAGTCGGCGGCCCAACGAACCACCGGGGTGGTACTGCGCAAAGTCCTTTGCCTGGAAATTGCGCGCAACGATGAGCGCACATGCCAGAGCGTCGCCGAGTGCCAGCGTGGCTGTCGTAGAACTTGTAGGCGCAAGATTGAGCGGACAAGCCTCTCTTTCGACAGCAATGTTGAGGTGAGCCGACGAATACTGGGCGAGCAATGACTGCGGATTGCCGCTCATGCCGATGACGGGAATGTTCTGCTCAAGCAGGTAGGGCAGGAAGCGTAACAACTCGTCGGTCTGTCCGGAATTCGAGATGGCAAGCACCACGTCCTCTTTCTGAATCATACCAAGGTCGCCATGGAAGGCATCGAGCGGATTGAGGAAGAAACTAGGCGTGCCGACAGAAGCCAGAGTAGCCGCTATCTTCGCACCAATGTGTCCACTCTTGCCCACACCCGTTACGACCAATTTACCCTTGCTTTCGAGAATAAGCTCTACAGCCTTGTCGAAATTATCGTCGAGCAGGGGGATGAGTCCAAGAATTGCGTCGGACTCGTCCTGCAAGCATTTTATTGCAGTATCAATGTATTTACTCATAACAAAAGTGGGGATGCTTAGTTTGCCAAAGAGTGAATGAGCGCTTCGAGCTCGTCGAGGAAAATCATGTTAGGACCATCGCTCAACGCAGCTTCGGGGTTAGGATGCGTTTCTAAGAAGTAGCCGTTAGCACCGAAAGCCTTGGCAGCCATAGCCATTGCGGGGACAAACTCACGATTGCCGCCCGTCTTTCCGCCTGCGGCTCCGGGACGTTGCACAGAGTGTGTGCAGTCCATAATGACGCGGTCGGTGTAATTTTTCATCAAGGGAATGTTGCGGAAGTCAACCACAAGGTTGTTGTATCCATATATATTACCGCGCTCCGTGAGCCACACTTCTTTGGCGCCCGCTTCGCGACACTTTTCGACGGGGAATTGCATGTCTTCGCCCGAGAGGAACTGCGCCTTCTTGATGTTCACAATTTTTCCGGTGCGCGAAGCCTCAACGAGGAGGTCGGTCTGACGACAGAGGAATGCGGGAATTTGCAACACGTCAACAACCTCGCCAGCGGCAGCAGCCTGATAGCTTTCGTGGATATCGGTGAGGAGAGGGAGCCCGTGCTTCGCCTTCACGTCAGCCAACATCTGCAATCCCTTCTCCAATCCGGGACCACGGAATGAGTGGATAGACGTGCGGTTGGCTTTGTCGAACGAGGCTTTGAAGTAGATTTCGAGTCCTGTCTTTTTCTGAATGTCTGCTAGCTTTGTAGCAACGAGGTCTAAGAGTTCGGCCGATTCAATAACACAGGGACCGGCTATGAATAGAGGTTTCATATTCAGATTTATTTATACGTTTGACTGCAAAGTTAAGCATTTTTAATTTTTCAACGTAGTAAAGTGCTTAAATATCCTACTATTTTGCGGTGTCAGTTTGGCTATTTTGAGCAAAAACAACGTTCAAATTCCATTTTGCGACAGAAAAGAAACTTCAGAAGTTGGTCAACTATCCGATTAAATGTAAATTTGCAGTATGATTTGCAACATAAAACGAATGTACGTTCTACTCATAGGAATCTTCGTCTGCGCCACGCTGAGCTTGACGGCTCAAAAATGGACACCCGAAACGCTTCCTATGGTACACTTGCAGGATGCGCGCAGATACGTTTGCAATCCTGACAACATTCTGCGCATCACGACCATTGACAGCATCGACACTCGACTCTATGCCCTCGAACAGGATAAAGGCGTGGAAACAGTGGTCATCGTCGTGAAGAGTATTGAGGGCAACGACCCTTATGAATTTGGGATGCAGCTCAGCAGGAAATACGGCATCGGAGACAAGAAGCAGAACACGGGACTCATCGTGATGCTCTGCACGGAAGACCGCAGCTATCAAATCCTGACAGGGCGCGGACTCGAAGGAACGCTTCCGGACGCCATCTGCAAGCGCGTGGAAAACCAGGTGATGGTGCCGCTCCTGAAACAAGGCGACTGGGACGGCGCAATGCTCGCAACGATGAAAGTTCTCGACGGAATCATCCGCGGCGATGAGAGCATCAATAAAGAATTGGAAGAAGAGAATATCGGAGCCACCATCTTTTTCGGCGTACTCCTGATACTGCTCATCACAGGATTGGTTTTTCTCATCATCTTTCCGATGGGCGTTCGCGTATGTCCGCACTGCGGCAAGAAGAAAATGAAAATCCACAAGCGCTGTGTAATCAAGAAACAGCCTTTCGAAAGATTAAACTACTTTCATATGAGCTACAACAGAGTCATCTGGAAATGCGAAGCTTGTGGCTACGAAGAAAACGAAGACCAACACATTCCCTCGGACCGCTCAAGTTCCGGCGGAGGCGGCATTCCCCCATTCATTTTCCCAACGGGAGGCGGCAGAAGCAGCGGTGGTTTTGGCGGAGGCTTCGGTGGTGGCGGCTTCGGCGGAGGTAGTTTTGGTGGCGGAAGCTTTGGCGGCGGCGGAGCCGGCGGTAGATTTTAAATAAAAAAATAGTAAACAAGTAGGAAAGTAAACAAGTAAACGGGATTTTTGCGAGAGAACGCGGTTCATTCTCACATGGTTGTTCGCAACTCACAATAAGTTCTTGTTTACTCGTACCTATAAACTTGTACCTAAAACTTAAATTTATGAACTTCTCAAAATCAACACTTATCATCCTTGCCATTGTGGCAATTATCCTTGTGTGGGGCGTAACATCTTACAACAGTTTGGTGACTCAAGATGAAACAGTGAGTGCCGAGTGGGCAAACGTTCAGACGCAATATCAGCGCCGCGCCGACCTCATCCCTAACCTCGTAAACACCGTGAAGGGATATGCCGCACACGAAAGTCAGACGTTTCAAGACGTTGTAGATGCTCGAGCAAAGGCTACACAGATTACGCTTAATGCGGAAGACTTGACAGAAGAAAACCTTCGTAAATTTCAGCAGGCACAAAGCGAACTTTCAAAGGGTTTGGGCAAACTCATGGCTGTAGCAGAAAGTTATCCCGACCTCAAAGCGAGTCAAAATTTCTCTGAACTCCAAGCGCAATTGGAGGGAACGGAAAACCGCATTGCTGAAAGTCGCCGTCGTTATAATGAAGTCGTAAAGGAATATAACGTCAATGTGCGTCGCGTTCCCAAGAGCATAATTGCCGGCATGTTTGGTTTCGAAAAGAAAGCACCCTTCGAAGCTTCGGAAACCGCACAAACAGCACCCACGGTGGAATTCTAAATTTAGGCTCATCTGTACTCTAAAAATAAAAAACTCATAACTTCAAATACAACATGGACAAGAATCAGCGTTACATGATGCGCGGCGTAAGCGCAATGAAAGAAGATGTGCACAACGCCATCAAAAATATTGACAAGGGTATCTTCCCCCAAGCTTTCTGTAAAATCATCCCCGATATTCTCGGTGGTGATCCCGAATACTGCAACATCATGCATGCCGATGGTGCTGGTACAAAGTCTTCGTTGGCTTACATGTACTGGAAGGAAACTGGTGACATTTCCGTTTGGAAGGGTATTGCGCAGGATGCGTTGATTATGAATACGGACGACCTCCTTTGCGTAGGTGCTGTTGACAACATCCTCGTAAGTTCTACTATCGGTCGCAACAAGATGTTGATTCCTGGCGAAGTTATTTCTGCTATCATCAACGGTACCGACGAATTGCTCCAGCAGATGCGCGACATGGGCGTGGGTATCTATGCAACAGGTGGTGAAACGGCTGACGTTGGCGACCTCGTGCGCACCATTATCGTTGACTCTACGGTGACTTGCCGCATGAAGCGTAGCGATGTGATTGACAATGCCAACATTCGCCCCGGTGATGTTATTGTAGGTCTTTCTTCTTGCGGACAGGCAACTTACGAAACCGAATACAACGGCGGTATGGGTTCTAACGGACTAACCTCTGCGCGTCACGACGTTTTCGCAAAGTATCTTGCCGAAAAGTACCCCGAAAGTTTCGACAAGGCTGTGCCCGAAGAACTCGTTTATAGCGGCGGTTACAAGTTGACCGATGCCGTTGAGGGTGCTCCCTTGAACGCTGGTAAACTCGTGCTTTCTCCCACTCGTACTTATGCTCCCGTGGTGAAGAAGTTGCTCGACGAACTCCGTCCCCGCATTCATGGTATGGTACACTGTACTGGCGGTGCACAGACAAAGGTGCTCCACTTCGTGAGCGACAACTGCCGTGTGATTAAGGACAACATGTTCCCCGTACCTCCCCTCTTCAAGGCGATTCACGAACAGAGCGGAACGGATTGGGCAGAAATGTACAAGGTGTTCAACATGGGGCACCGCCTCGAAGTGTACGTCTCTCCCGAAGATGCAGAGCGCGTAATCGAAATCTCTAAGAGTTTCAACATCGATGCACAAATCGTAGGTCGCATTGAGGAAGGCAAGAAGAGTCTTACCATCAAGAGCGAGTTTGGTGAATTCAATTATTAATAGTTCTCTTTGCTATAAAAGGTAATGAAGGTTCTGAATACATTAAAGCGCTTCGTGGCAACGTGCCTCGTGGCGCTTACTTGCACTCAAATGAGCGTAGCGGGAGTCGTTGTCAACGATACGCTCAAGAGCGAGGTACTACAGAGCGACATCCCTTTCTGCGTCTATCTTCCCGATGGGTTTAACCGCAATGCGGAGCAGACTTTCCCCGTGCTCTACTTGCTTCACGGACTTACGGACAACGAACGTGCGTGGACAGACAAAGGTCAGATGGAACGTGTGGCCGACGACTTGATGCGTAGCGGAGAGTCGCGCAAGATGGTGATTGTAATGCCCTGTGCTGGCGGACAAGACATTCACAAAGTTTGGAACGGTTATTTCAATATGCCAGGTTGGAACTACGAAGACTTTTTCTTCAACGAACTCATGCCTACCGTAGAGAAAAAATACAGAGCAAGAAACACCCGTGAATGGCGTGCCATCGCAGGTCTTTCCATGGGTGGCGGCGGTAGCGTAGGATATGCCTTGCGCCATCCCGAAACGTTCTGCGCATGTTATGCCATGAGTGCGTGGTTGGGAAGCAACAAGCAGTTGCAACATGCCCAGCAAAACAACAAGAGCAAGTTCTTCTATTTGCAAACGGCGGTAGATAGTTTGGCGGCAACAAGGGTGCTGACAAATGCCACGGCCGACGAACGCAAGAATATCGGCAACGTGGCATGGTTCCTTGATTGTGGCGACGACGACTTCTTGCTTGACCAGTCGCTCGAATGCTATCAAACCATGCGCCGCTTGCGCATCCCTGCTCAGTTCCGCGTTCGCGACGGCAACCACAATTGGGAATACTGGCACACCGCTTTGCGAATTTGTTTGCCCTTCGTTTCTCGCAATATGGGGTATAATAACTATTAACGATTAACGATTAACGATTAACGATTAACGATTTCCCCGTTAACCTCACAAAAATAATCAACAGAAAATAATGGCTGATAACAATAGTTTATTAGAAAAATTAGAAGGCTTGCAGGCGCGTTTTGAAGAAGTTAGCACGCTCATCACCGACCCCAACGTCATCGCTGACCAGCAACGCTACGTGCGCCTCACCAAGGAATATAAAGAATTGGAGGACCTTATGAACGCTCGTAAGGAATATGCCAACCTGCTTGGCAATCTGGCGGAAAGTAAGGACATTCTCATGAACGAGCAAGATCCTGAGATGAAGGAAATGGCGCGCGAAGAAATCCAACTTTGCGAAGCGCGTATTCCTGAATTGGAAGAGCAAATCAAACTCATGCTCGTTCCCAAGGATCCCGAAGATGCCAAGAACGTGGTGCTTGAAATCCGTGGTGGTACGGGTGGCGACGAAGCGGCGCTCTTTGCGGGCGACCTCTTCCGCATGTACACAAAATACTGCGAATCCAAAGGTTGGAAACTCGAAGTCAGCTCTTGTAGCGAAGGTGCTGCCGGCGGTTTCAAGGAAATCGTTTGTAGCGTAACGGGCGTGGATGTATATGGCACAATGAAGTATGAGAGTGGCGTGCACCGCGTTCAGCGTGTGCCAGCTACCGAAACGCAAGGTCGTGTGCACACTTCTGCCGCTACCGTTGCCGTGCTCCCCGAGGCTGAGGCTTTCGACGTTATCATCAACGAAGGCGAAATCAAGTGGGACACTTTCCGCTCAAGTGGTGCCGGTGGTCAGAACGTGAACAAGGTGGAATCTGGTGTACGCCTCCGCTACAACTGGAAGAACCCCATCACGGGTACGGTAGAAGAAATCCTTATCGAATGTACCGAAACGCGCGACCAGCCCAAGAATAAGGAACGTGCACTCGCACGCCTCCGCACTTTCATCTACGACAAGGAGCATCAGAAGTATGTTGACGATATCGCCTCTCGCCGTAAAACCCTCGTCTCTACGGGCGACCGCTCGGCAAAGATTCGCACCTACAACTACCCCCAGGGGCGCATCACCGACCACCGCATCAACTACACCATCTACAACCTCTCTGCCTTTATGGATGGCGACATCCAGGATTGTTTGGACCACCTCATCGTGGCCGAAAACGCAGAGCGCTTGAAGGAGGCCGAACTCTAAGACTTTTTACTTGCATGACGCAATCTTGCGACGCTTGCAAGAATTTTATAATGCTATTAAAAGGAGATGCCTCGCGCATTTCCTTTTTTTATACCTCAGCATGACTATGAACCAATGGGGCAACTCCAGAGCAAACAGAAAACGTCTTGCTACACATCGTAAAATGAGAACGCACGAAACCTCAGATTGCCGAACAGCATATAACTACAACTTTTGAAAGTTCCCCGACATACAAATCTGATGTATTCATGACTTCTGATAGTTCCGCTATCATAGTGGAGGAACTTTCCCAACCCTCGGAGAGTTCCGCAAAAAAAAGGCGGAACTTTCCCGACCCTCGGAAAGTTCCTTTTTTGGTGAAGCGGAATGTTCAAGGCCTTTGGAAAGTTCCTTGAAGTGCGGAAAGATAACGTGGAATCCAAACGGCAGAAACTATCAAGAAGCAGGCACGCATGAAGTGTCAGATGGCGATGCTGATGGGGAAGGATGCGGAGTGAACCGCGCGATAACTTGCCGGTGACTTGCTCACTTATGGAGTGACCAAGTAAGTATGACCTTAAAATAACAAATAAGTATGACCTTAAAAAGGAAGAGACGATGCTACACATAATTTTGGACCTATAGGTCAACTTTTATCTCCAATATATGACTTCGTATTACACCCAAAATTGTATATTTGTAGAGTTAAAACCGCGCAGAGGTGCAAGGCGCCTATGACCGCACGATGCGCAAAATCAAGCAGGAGAGTAGCGACGCCATTGAGCGCTTCCGCCATGTGAGAAGCGAGGCGTGCAGAGAGGCGAACCAGCGCATCAAGGAGCTGAAGCAGCAGATTACTCGCCTGGAGTGTGAAATCATGGACGCGCAGGAACGCCGAGCGAAGATCATCGAGGATGCACGCGACACTTACAATGCGGCGATCCAAACGGCAGCCGAATCCAAGGCGTATGCACGCATGGAGTATCAGATGGCGATGCTGATGGCGGAGGATGCGGAGTGAAATGCTCGTAATTTGCTCGTAATTTGCTCACCTTATAAATGAGGCGAGCAAAATGTAAAACCTTAAAATAAAGAGACTATGCTACACATAATTTTGAATATCATCATGTGGATTCTTATCGTGTTCCTCGTTGTCCTCGTTGCCTTTTGGACTTACGGTATGATTACGAGCAAGGAATTGCGCGAGGCGAACAATGAGGGGTGGAAGGCGAGTGTGAGGGGAGCATGAGCGGAAGAAGCTACCAAAAAGGCGACCTGAAGAGTCTGACTTTTACAAACGAACTGGTAAACGTCATTTCTTAGATCGTGACCATAGGAATGACTATAAAAACTACTATGGGGAGTAAGTGTATAGTCTTTTTATAATAATAGCGAACGTGTTACTTTTGGAACATAATCCATTAATAACACTTTCATTATATTATGGCAAGAGCTAAACTCGGGGAAGATAGAGCGCGGGACTAAGGAATGGGAAGTGCTGAACGCAAATACTTTTATAATATCTATCGGCTGCGCAAATGCTGCTGTAAATCCATACCCGACGGACTTTGGAAAACGGAAAGCCCGAAGCGGTGGGTCACGGCGAGGACGTGATCAAAAACTTCTGCTTGAAGCCCTTCGTAGCGAATCCAAGCGGTGTCGGCTGAGAAGAAATAGAGTTCAATAGGGAGGCCCTGCGCCGTTGGTTGAAGTTGACGCACAAGGATGAGCATCCCTTGATGCACCTTGGGATGATGCTTCAAGTAGTGCGTAATGTATTGGCGATAAAGCGAAAGGTTTACTTCCTCTCCCTCAGCGCGTTCATATCCTTCCATCCAGGGCTCTTTAGAAAATTGCTTCCACTCTTGTGCGGTCAAAAAGCGCACACTGCTCATATCTATATTGACGGAACGCTTCACACGGCGCCCACCAATTTCAAACATACCGCGCCAGTTTTGAAAGGAATCGTTCACAAGTGCATAAGGCGGAACGGTGGTAATGGTTTTGTCCCAATTGCGCACTTTCACCGTCGTGAGCGACACTTCCATCACGTCACCATCTGCGCCATACTTCGGCACCGTAATCCAGTCACCGGGGCGAAGCATGTCGTTCGCCGTCAGTTGAATGCCCGCCACAAGTCCCTTAATCGAATCTTGAAACACGAGCATCAAGATGGCAGTCCCTGCACCAAGCCCCGTAAGAATCACCACCGGACTCTTCCCTATCACATCGCTGATGATAACGATTGCTCCGATGCAAACGACAACAATCTTTATCATCTGATAAAAACCTTTGAGCGAGCGGTGCTTATATTCCTCATGCTCGCTGGAAATTGAATATATAGAATTGAGCACAGCAAATACAAGGCGCACAGCCGCAACAACAATATATATCCAACAGATTTTAAAGACAAGGTCCATCAAAAACAATTCACGCGAAACGAGGGACGCAAGCATCGCATAAATCACTACAGGCGGAATCAACTGACAGAATTTCGATAGCACATCGTCATTGAGGATATGGTCGTCCCACTTTGTTTGCGTGCGCTCCGTAATCTTTCGAACCACGGGAGTCAACAATCGCTTACAGACAACATCCAGCAGAATTGCCACCAAAGTAATAATCAGAATCAGTATGAAACTTTGCTCAACGGACATTTCCTCCGAACGAAAATTCCACATAGTCAACCACTGCGCAAATAAAGAGTTTAGTAAAGTCATGAGGAATAAGGTTGTGAAATTATA
>JAFOWI010000142.1 GCA_017425985.1 Bacteroidaceae bacterium
CCACTGCGGGGACAAGGAGATCGCAGACCTTGTGGGGATAAAAGCGATACGACCATCAATAATAGTTTCAACCATATCCCAGTTTGTATAATATGGTAAAAATATCTCCCCAAAATAATCCACAACCTGCTTGCATGCATTCAAATAAATTTGTCTTTCATCGAACGACATCTCAATCATGCGTGCATCTGTACCATGATATAGAATTGGAATGTTTCTCATAATATATACGCTTATTGAATTACCAATCGCTTAAACCATATTCATACTTATTGTTATATGTTCCAGCATTGTAATAATTCAGCGTTTTAGAATTTTTATACTTCTTTTTCTTCTTAGATTTTTTAACAATGGACGTTGCTTTCTTTTCCTTTTTATCCGTCTCCGTATTTGTAGGAACATAATTAGTAATTTGAATCATAGCAAACTATTATTTAACAACCAAGAAACATATTAATTCAAAATCATCCAACCCACGTATTTCCTCAGTAAAGAGTGAACCTTGTGCACCACTGAGGAAAGAGTCTATATCGCTTTCTTCCTTCACGTTGATGATAGAAGAAATCGCCTCGAAGAGCAAATCCGAATAGTGTTGCATATTTCGGCCATCGCGTGTGAGTTGATTAAATGCGGTGCATATTTCAATATCGGGAGCAGTTTTTTCTTTGCATAAGTAGCGGAACTTATCCAGCAACTCCTTTGGTGAAAGGTGATTGATGATTACTTCCTTCTCTTCCGAGATGTAAACCATGTAGAAGGGATGCAGACGATTTTTGTGGTCAATGTTTACACCATTGTTTCTGTTCTTCAGCACATAGACCACACCGGGCGGACAATCTTCAGTGGCAGGAACTACGGCATGAAGTCCGAACGGCGTATGCTCAATATTAGGATTCTCACGCATGTATGCCAGCAAGTCCATGCGGAACTCGTTCAGTCCGAGGTCCATGATGCTGATGCCCGTATTCATTTCTTCAATATCCACCACTTCGCTTTGCAAGCGCTTCAACTGCTCACGGCGATATTCGAGGTCGCCCTTTTCTTCTGGAGAAATGATATTGTCATCACCCGTACTGGTGAGTACAGACACCTTCATGCGAGCTTCCACACGCCCCTTTAAGTCGATGTATTCGTCGAGCGTAACGTTCGGCCAATAGTTCACCAACTGAATGACGTCGTTGCGCGAGCCGATACGGTCGATACGTCCGAAGCGCTGAATGATGCGCACGGGGTTCCAGTGAATATCGTAGTTGATGAGGTAGTCGCAGTCTTGCAAGTTCTGACCTTCCGAGATACAGTCCGTAGCGATAAGCACATCAATCTCATCATGGATGTGGGGAAATATGGCAGCCTTTTCTTTGGATACTGGCGAGAAGAGTGTCAGCACTTTGTTGAAGTCCATTTTCTCGCGTGCAGGCAGGCGCAACGTACTGCGTGCCTCTACTTCGCCCGAAACCAGGGCGGTGTGAAGTCCATGTCGTTCTAAAATAGGATGTGCCAAGCAATCGTAAAGATATTCTGCTGTGTCGCTAAACGCCGTGAAGATGATGACTTTCTTGTTGTTGCCATTAATGGGAGCAGCAAACTTGTTGCGCAAATCCTCAATGAGTTGTTGCAATTTGCTGTCATGCTCAGGCGTGATGTCAGCCAGCATCAGGAGCAACAGATTCAGACTTTCCAAGTCGCGATGAAGAAATTGCTTCCACGAAATGAGGTCCATGTCGTTGAGGGCAATCTTCGTTTTCTTGCCACCAATGAACATGTCCGACTCGCGGTCGTCGGCATCAAAGTTCCTTGATATGTCGTCGAACTCCATGACAAAATCTTCGTACTGGCGAACCGACTCAATCTTCTCAAGCGTAGAACTTATCAAATTTTTAATGCGACCGAGCGTCAGTCGGAAGGAATTGACCGAACTTTCAAGACGTTTGAGCAGATTGATGCTCATCAGTCGGCGCAATCCCTTTTCACGTCCCGACATGCCATGACCGGCAAAATAACCGCCATCCTGCGCAACGTCCATATACTTGTCCAAACGACTGGGTAGAATAAAGTCAGAAGGTGTATAAATCGCAAGGTTCAACTTGCTGACCACTTCGTAGATTTCGTTGTAATTAATCGCCTTGTCGAGGTCGGTCAGATTGGGGCGACGAGAAATCGGCGTCAAACGAGCGGGAAACTTACCAATATCCGTCGTGTCGTAATATTGTTCGATATGCCTGCGGCTACGCGCAATCGTTACACTATCCAACACTTCGAAGAAGTCAAAACTGAGTCGGTTCAGTAGTTCTTTAGTGGTACGTTTAGTTACCGGAAGTTTAGACCATAGATTGTATGCCTTTTGCGCCTGTCGGAATATGTCGTTTATGGAGGACGATGTGTTCAGAACAGAATCAATCTTGCCCGAATCTCCTTCGTATGCCAATTGAAGTTGGTTTTTCAAATCGTTGAAACCATTGTTGACAGGCGTAGCCGAAAGCATCAGGACTTTTGTCTTGACACCGGCACGAATCACTTTGTTCATCAGTTGCAGGTAGCGATTCTCGCGGGGATTCTCATCGTTTTCATCCGTCGTAATCTTACCACCGTTGCGGAAATTATGGCTTTCGTCAATGACAACCAGGTCGTAGGTGCTCCAATTGAGGAGTTCCAGGTCCTGCCCATTGCTCTTTCCATGTTTTCGGGAAAGGTCAGTGTGGAACAGAACGTCGTAGCGCAAGCGGTCCTTGGCGATAGGATTGTTCACATAGTTGCTGCGATATGTCATCCAGTTGTCGTTCAACTTCTTTGGGCAAAGCACCAAAATGTCTTTGTTGCGTTCCTGATAATATTTAATGACTGAAAGCGCGGTGAAGGTCTTACCCAAGCCCACACTGTCGGCAAGAATGCAACCATTGTATTTTTCGAGCTTGTTGATGATGGCTAAACAAGCATCCTTCTGGAAATTATAGAGTTTGTTCCAAACCTGACTGCTTTTAAACCCCGTTGCTTCATTCGGCAATTCGTCTTCGGAGAGGTCGTCCAAAAATTCACGGAAGATATTGTAGAGTGTAACAAAATAAAGGAAGTCAGGGGCATTTTCTTTATAAACATTCGTAATGTTGTCCAACACCTTATCCGTTACCACCTGCATTTTTGTGGTGTCGTTCCACACTTGCTCAAACACATCGAGATATTGCTTTGAGAAGGGGGCGGAGAATTTATTAATCATCGTATAGGCATTGTCGCCACGTTCACACCCCAACTCTACAGTGGTAAATCCAGTGATGGGCATGTAAGCTTTATCATCTACCGTTGCAAAGCCCATCATATTTTCGTCTGTACGATTACTTTTGAAGCACGCCTTTTGGCGTATCCAGTCGGCACACTCCTTGGCAATCGCCTTTTGCGACAGTTCGTTGCGAAGCTTGATTTCGAATTCCGAGCCATAAAGACTGCGTTCACGGTTGAGGCGCGGAATATAGAACTCACGTTTCTGCTTGCTTGCCTTCTCTGTAATAAAAGTCGGGGACGTAAAAATGAAGCGCAACTCTTCAATGTTCTTCAGTTGCGCTTTCAACTCTTCAAACGCATAAATAGAGAAGCAAGATGCCGCAATGGCAATCTTACTGCCCTTGCGTATCTCAGCAACAAAATCTTCTTTCAGCGTTTTGTTTGTGTTGTCAATAAACTCCATACGTTCACCATTCAATGTTAGCAGGTTGTACCGTAGGCTTCTGAATCATTGCAAATCTGAGATTCTTGATTGTTTTAAGACACAAAAAAAGACGTGAAGCCCAGCACTGTCGCTCGCTTCACGTTATGAGGCTCCTGAGAATGGCCTTGCAAGTCGAAACGAGCAACGCCGAAAGCCCCACGCCGATATGTTACCATACACCCAACACGCACCCTACTCTTCTTGGCATACGGATACACCAAGGGCTGTATGGCACAGTTAGGGTATGTATATAACACACCACGGGGCATCCACCGCTGCTTTGTTTTTGACTTGCAATTTGAAATTTTCTCAGGATTTCATAACGTCAAAACCAAAGCGTAGTAAACGCCTTTTTATATGTCATGTCCCTCCCAACCTATACAGACAGGATGGAAGAGTCGTGACAAATTTAAACATTTATTTACAATTGACAAATGATAATACAAATTTATAACTCAACTTTCGCGAGCTTCAGTTGAGTCAGGTTATGAGGTTGTTAGGCAGCTACACTTTAAGGTTTTGAGGACTATCCAGACTATTAATATTAAAATAGTAGACAAGTTATTAGGTACGAATAGACGAGATGGTTAGAGTCGAACGCTTGTTTGCACGCTGGTATGCATTCCGCACGGCAACCTCAAGACCTCAAGACCTTATAACCTTACAACCTTATAACCTTGTAACCTTATAACCTTATTTACAACCTTATAACTAAAGCCGTTAGCCCTGGGCGCTTATTGGCCTTGCAGACCGTTAATTCTTAAAAACTTTACTGGACAACAATAAAAAAACAAAAATCTTTGCGCCTTTGCGTGAAACCCAAACATTGTGTAGCTTAAACACCGCGAGCATATATTACGCCGTTCTGGCATGCGGGCCGACATAAAGTGGTCCCTACACCATTCGGAAGACAGAGAGCGCAAAGAAGATTACGGATTTTCATGACGCAAGAAGCGTCGCCACCCACGAACACTAAGTTTGAGCATAGCAAATACGTGCTCAAGGACGATCGCCTGATCGTCGAGGGCGTGCAGATGGTCAAGAAGCATGTGCGTGCGACGCAGCAGGGCCAGCAGTCCGGCATCGTCTCCGTCGAGGCACCGATCCATCGCTCCAACGTGATGCTGATC
>JAFOWI010000143.1 GCA_017425985.1 Bacteroidaceae bacterium
ATTTGCAGGACAAATATTTGTAAAATTTTGCAAAAACCTTTAACTTTGCAAATACAACATACGCTTGATAATTAGCGGATTTTACTCGCTCGATTGTTGCGATTGACAAAAATACCTCGGTTATGATAAAAAGTAAGTTTCTCCTTGTAGTGCTCATGGCGCTCACATCCTCACTCGCATGGGCTGAGGACTATCCTATTTCGTTTAAGAAAACACAGGCCTACACACACGCCAGCCGCCGACTCAACAGCGTGATGCTGACCAATGCCGACGGCACCAAGCAAACGCTGCAACTGCCCACGCCGCAAACTGTTTACAGCCTCATCGAGGACAAAGCGTTCTCTGCCACGGCAGGCGAAACGCTGACAGCGCAGTTTGGCTACTCCGGAACGTGGATGAACGGATTTGTCTATATCGACTTCGGACAAGACGGCAACTTCGAAGCCACGCTCAACGCTGACGGCACCATGCCCGAAGGGAGCGATGCAGTGGCATTCTCGTATGCTGAGCCTACACTGGACTCAGGCGTTGGCTACAACAGCTTAGGCAACAGAGTAAACGACGCCGACGTGCTCAACCCACCTTCTTTCAAACTCCCCGAAACACTTGCTAACGGCTTCTACCGCATGCGCTTCAAAGTGGACTGGGCATCCATCGACCCGGCCGGACGCCCCGAGGACGGAAACGGCATCCTGAAAAACGGAGGTGCCATCTGCGACGTAGCGCTCAACGTGCATGCTGCCACCGGAAAGCTCAGCACACAAGCTACGAACGGCTCAATCACTCTGGCCGACGGACAAGCGTTGCCCGAGACCATTGCATTCGGCACACCGCTGAACCTCAAGATCCAACCCGCCAAAGGCTATGCACTCGACGTTGTGCGCATCAAGCACGGCCACAACTTAGCGGGCGAAGCCACCCTTCATGGCGTCAAGCAACACGACGTCATTGAAATCCCGGCCTATCTCATGCAGGGCGATGTGCTCACCATTCCTGCCGAATACATCGACGGAGACGTTGAAATCACGACAGTATTTACGCCAGCGCAGTACGACACAGCCGAAGGGCTCTATGCCATCGGTTTCGACAAGGATGCCACATTAGCTTCCGACTACGAAGCAACCCTCTCGCTACGCATCGCGCCTAAGGTAAGAGCCATGAAAGTGGCAGGCACGCAAGCCTACGTGGACCTCACAGGCGAGCACCAGTCATTCTATGCCCCCGAAAAATTCGTGCTCAACATCACCGACAACCGCGACGACCTGCACTACTATCTCTACATCGACCTCAACAACGACGGCAAATTCACACCCATGCTCACGGAAGAAGGCAAGCTGGCGGTTTCAAGCGAACTGGTAGCCTTCACCCACTACAACGGAAAGAACAGCCTGGGCGAAACCGTTGAGCAATTAGTAAAGAAGCTCCCCGAATTTTCAATCTCCCCCCTCCTCCCCGAAGGCGTTTACCGCATGCGCCTCAAGGCCGACGTCAACAACATCTCGCCCTCGGGCTCACAACAAATGATTGACCACGGCGGAGTCATCGTTGACTACCTGCTCAACATCACACGCACACCCAAACCGCTAAAGTTGCTCACAACCAACGGCAACATCTATGCGCGCGGCAACACCGCCCACCCCAACGAAATCACACCCATCGCCGCCGAACTCTACATGGCCCTCGCGCCTGCTGCTCCCGGCTTCGAAGCTCAGGAAGTCGTCGTGCGCCACGGTCACAACCTCAGCGGAGCGCAATACGTGAACGGAAACATCCAATGGTTCGAGCGAACACTCACTCCCAAAAAGAATGTTGCAACCCTGTCAAGCAACCTCGTCAATGGAGCAATCGAAGTCACAGCAAACTTTGAGCCTACAGCCGGTTGCGAATGGGAACTCGTATTCAACGACGAATTCAACGCTGAGAACTACAGCCAACCCGTCAACGACAAGTGGATGCGCTGCCAGCGCTACGGAGCTACCTGGAACAGATGGCTCAGCGACAGCAAGGAAGTCGTTTATCTGCAAGACGGCGACCTCGTAACGCGCGCCATTCCCAATCCCGACACCTCGACCGACAACGTGCCCATGATTACGGGTGGCATCAAGAGCAACAACCGCTTCGGATTCACCTACGGCATTGTCGAAGGTCGCATCCTCAGCAACCCCTGGATAGGCAACTTCCCGGCATTCTGGATGATGCCCGAGGACCAAAGCGCCGGATGGCCCGATTGTGGAGAAATCGACATTTGGGAAACCATCGATGAGCAACAACGCTCTTGGCACACCGTACATTCCAACTGGACCTACGACCTTGGAAAAACCGGCAACCCACAATCAAGTTTCAACGTAGCCGTTGACCTCAGCCGCTACCACACCTACCGCCTGGAATGGACACCCACAACGCTCGTATGGTTCGTTGACGGCAAAGAAGTGGGTCGCTACACAAAATCATCTTCCGAATCCGACCTCGCACAAGGACAGTGGCCGTTTGACAAGCATTTCCACTTAATCCTCAATCAAAGTGTGGGCAACGGAGCGTGGGCAGCAAATGCCGATGTGAAGCACACCTACGAAACACGTTTCGACTGGGTGCGCGTATATCAGAAGAAAGGCATGCTCAACACGGCAGGCACAGTAGGTATCCACTCCGTAGAAGCTACGCCCGACGTTGCCATCACGCCCGAAACCGGAGGGATTGTTACTACCGCCACGCAACCCACTACCATCTCCATCTTCACCCTTACAGGATGCAAGATTGCACAAGCCAAAGTAAGCCACACGCATAAGTTCGCGCTACAACGTGGCATTTATATCGTCAATGGGCAGAAAGTCGTTGTGCCCTGACAAAGCAGTTGCGCCTCAACCCATCAGTGAGCCAAGCCGCCAATCTGCAAGCCGCTCACTTTTGCGCACACTGAAAGGCGCAACTACCCTCTAAGCCTACATTGCAAACGCAATTTTTGACTATGACAAGCGTTGAAGCCCATTCAAAAAACGCTTGTCATAGTTTTTTCTGCACCAAAAGAAACCTTATTTCAGAAATAATGCTTACTTTTGCACCACCATTCGGATAGTAGCGCAGTTGGTAGCGCACTACGTTCGGGACGTAGGGGTCGGGCGTTCGAGTCGCCTCTATCCGAC
>JAFOWI010000144.1 GCA_017425985.1 Bacteroidaceae bacterium
CCTGCAGAATGCGGCCATACTGACGCGCCCCATAGTTATAGCCCGCTATAGGCTGCATACCCTGATTAAGCCCGATGACAACCATAACAACAAAGATGACCAAGCGATTGACAATGCCAAACGCTCCGACAGCAACGTCGCCGCCATAAGCTGTCATTGAGCGAGTTACAAATATCGCAACGGTACACGCACAAAGATTGATGAGAAAATTTGGCGCCCCGATGAGCAAGGATTCTTTAAGGATGCTAAGCCGAATGGGCAAGCGCTTCTTCTCCAATCGGATGGGTTCGGAGGGCAGCATAAACAAGCGAATTTCCCAAGCCAACATCACGGTTTGTGCCAAGATGGTTGCCAACGCAGCGCCACGAATGCCCCACTCAAAGAGGAATATGAATATGGGGGCAAACACGCAGTTGAGCGCCACGGTGCCAAACGTTGCATACATCGCAAGGCGCGGACGATTCGTCGAACGCAACAAAGCGTTGAGTCCGAGGTAGAGATGCGTCACGACGTTGCCGGCAAGAATCACAGTCATGAAGTCGCGCGCCGGTCCAATGGTGATGTCGCTAGCTCCGAAAAACCGCAAAATGGGATCGAGCAACCAAAGCAGAATCACCCCCAGCGAAAAACCCATTACAAGGTTCATCGTCACGACATTACCAAGAATGGTGCGCGCAGTGTCGTAGTCTTTCTGTCCTAACTTCACAGACATCAACGTAGAACCGCCCACTCCGACCATTGCACCAAAAGCAGCCGTAAGCGACATCAATGGTCCCGTAAGCGCAAGGCCCATAATAGCCTCCTTGCCCACACCCTGACCAATAAAGATGCCATCAATAATATGGTAGAGCGATGAAGCCGTCATGGCAATAATGGCAGGAATGGCATACTGCATCAAAAGACTGCCGACAGGCTTCTCGCCGAGTTCGTTGAAGTTCTTAGTTTGACTCATGTCGAATTTTCTTTCAAAAAAGTAAGTTTGAGACTGCAAATTTATAAACTATAAATCGGAAACGTATCACGAAGAGATTTGAATTTCAAAGTTTCCTAAAAAATATTAATAATGTCGGCTAAAAATTGTAAGAAAAACGCTAACTTTGAAGTCCATAAATCAAAGCTACAAATTCACAAATCCGAACGTCCGTGACTGAACCAAAAATATTAGACTGCTACCACGTGCCGGTATTGCTCGAAGCATGCATCGAAGCCATGAACATCCATCCCGACGGGACGTATGTTGACGTAACATTCGGCGGTGGCGGCCATAGCAAAGAAATCATCAAACATTTGTCTGAGCAAGGCCACCTCTACGGTTTCGACCAAGACGCTGATGCCGAACAAAACATTCCGCAGGACGAAGCGCGCTTCACCTTTGTCAGAAGTAATTTCCGCTATCTCGACAACTGGATGCGCTACCACGAAGTAGAAGGTATCGACGCCCTATTGGCAGACCTCGGAGTTTCGAGCCACCACTTCGATGCTGAGGAACGCGGATTTTCCTTCCGATTCGATGCTTCCCTTGACATGCGCATGAACGGACGCGGTGGCATTACTGCTGCCGATGTGCTCAACAAGTACAGCGAAGAGCAATTGGCAAACATTTTCTACCTGTACGGCGAACTGAAAAACGCACGCCGCATAGCCTCAGCCGTGGTAAAGACAAGAGCAACGCAAAGCTTTGTGCGCATACAGGACCTGCTCGACGTCGTAAAACCGCTTATGGGACGCGACCGTGAGAAGAAAGACCTGGCAAAAGTGTTTCAGGCACTGCGCATCGAGGTGAACCACGAAATGGACGCGCTTCGTGACATGCTCAATGCCGCACTGAAAAATCTCAAACCGGGAGGTAGGCTCGTCGTACTCACCTATCACTCACTCGAAGACCGCATTGTGAAAAACTTTATGCGCGCCGGAAACTTTGAAGGAAAAGTCGAGCAAGACTTCTTTGGCAATCGCAAAGCCCCCCTCAAAGCTATCAACAACAAAGTCATTGTGCCCGACGACGACGAGCAACAACGAAACCCTCGCAGCCGCAGTGCGAAACTGCGCATTGCTGAGAAATTGTAATTCCTACACAATCCATGAGTATCAAAGACAAGAAAATAACGCCTCCCGCCGAGTTAAACAAAACCATGGAAGAACTCGCGGAAAAGAAGCAGTTGGAATCCGACGTCATCAAGGCACGCAAAAAAGCTGACGGCTTGTACGAAGATTTCACGAACAACGAAGACCTGTCGCTCGCAACGATTCTGGCCGGCGATGCCTTGGCTGGCACATGGATGAAGAAGAATTGGCTCTACCTGCTGTTTCTCGTAGTGCTCATCATTGTTTACACCAGCAATCGCTACGCTTGCCAGCAAGAACAAATTGAGACCAAACGCCTCAACGACGAACTGATTGACATTCGCTATAAAGTATTGACAACTTCGAGCGAGCTACGCAAACATTCGCGCGCCAGCATTATCGAACAGCACCTCAAAGACTCTACCCTACGCCCAGGATTAACACCAAACTTCAAGATTATTCGCGATGAACTTCCCCAAGGACAAAATTAAAGGACGCATCAATCTGGTCAAGTGGCTCTTCGTGCTGCTTGGCCTTGCTATCTTAGGAAAGGCACTTTACACCATGACCATCAAGCAAAGCTATTGGGTAGAAGTAGCCAAGCAACGCGAACGAATCAACCTTGAACTGAAACCCGCACGCGGCAACATTCTTGCTACAAACGGAGAAGTCCTGGCTGCATCTATTCCTGAGTTCTTGATGTACTTGGACTTTGGAACTTGGGAAAAAGATTCAGCCAGAGCTGCCAAGGATTTGTACAAACGCGACTCGCTCTTTGCGCTCAGCTTAGACACCATCTGCAAAGGCATGGCAGAAATTTTTCCCGACGTTGACTCCGTTCGCCTTAAAGCGCACCTGCTTAACGGACAAAAAAGGCGTTCGCACTCTTGGCCGCTCTACACAGCAGCAGTATTAAAGCCCGAAGCTGCAGCTTTGCGTAAGAACAAACGTCGCAACGAGCGCGTCACTTACGTACAGTTTCGCGACATGAAGAGCCTCCCCTTTATCAAAGAATCCATTGGTGTAAGCGGTTTTTTTGTTGACACAATTCCTATGCGAAAAAATCCGTACGGAAATTTGGCTCGCCGAACAATTGGAAAATTTGACAGCTGCGCCCGCTATGGGTTGGAACTTTCGCTCGACTCGTTTCTTGCAGGAAAATCAGGCATCTACCATACGCTGAAAATGCACAGCCACCGCGTTAAGGTGATTGACGTTCCCGCAATTGATGGCTACGACGTAATGACCACCATTGACGTTGACATGCAGGATATCTGCGAAAACGCTCTGGGCGAACAAATTCAATCGCTCAACGCTGAAGAAGGAGTTTGCATTGTGCTCGACGTTAAAAACGGCGACATCAAAGCCATGACAAGCCTTTCTAAAAATCGCAATGGAACGTATTCCGAAAATAGCCCGTTAGCAGTCAGCAATATGTACGAGCCAGGGTCTGTATTCAAGCCCATATCTTTCCTCGTAGCCATGAACGACGGGGAATTAGACTTAAACAGAAAAGTGGACGTGGGGCGAGGTATTCGCACCATGTACAGAGCACAAATGCGCGACCACAACTGGAGAAGCGGTTTAGGATACGGTGTCATTTCAACAACAGATATCATTAAGTTCTCCTCAAATATTGGCGTGAGCGTTATTATTGATGAAGCCTATAAGGACAACCCGGGTCGCTTTGTCGATGGTCTTTACAAAGTAGGGATAGCTGAAGATTTGAAAATCCCCATCGAAAATTACCACAAGCCCAACATCCGACACCCGAACAAACAAAACTGGTCTAAAACCGCACTTCCATGGATGAGTATCGGCTACGAAACACAAGTGCCACCTATCTCAACCGTCAACTTCTACGCCGGCATCGCCAACAACGGTAAACTCTTCCGTCCACGTTTGGTTAAGGCGCTACTTCGCGACGGGCAAATTGTAAAAGAATTTCCGCCCGAAGTTTTACGCGAACAAATGGCAAGCCCCGAAGCGGTGAAAATGATTCAACATTGCCTCTACGAAGTTGTACATACAGGTTTAGGACGCAAAGCCGGTTCATCATTGTTCGACGTATCGGGCAAAACTGGTACAGCACAGATTTGGACACGCGCAGGTAAGTCGCAGGAGTACCTCATCTCATTTGCCGGCTACTTTCCTTCGCAACAGCCACAATACGCATGTATCGTTTGTATCCGAAAAAGCGGGGTTGCATCAGGAGGCGGCATGTGCGGTCCGGTTTTCAAGCGCGTAGCCGAAAGTATTATGGCCAAGAACGTACAATCGGATTTCAGTTCAGCTATAGATACAGTAAACTCTCACCTACCTTTGGTGAAAGCTGGCGATCTTGCTGCTACACGCCAAGCACTCCACACGATGAACATCCAACATTCAGCCGACTTCGATGAAACCAAGGACGAAACTATATGGGGAAGCGTCAACCAACAAACTTCAAGCATCATGCTCAAAGAATTAGTTGACACAATGAAAGTAATCCCCAATGTTGTCGGCTACGGACTGCGCGATGCTCTTTTCAGATTAGAAAACCTTGGTCTGAAAGTAAGCATTAATGGCTCCGGTTCCGTAAAACATCAAAGTTTGAAACCTGGTTCAACTTTCAACGACGGAGCTCTCATTGAATTAACACTCAAAGAATAGCAATATCTCCGTTATCCTCAAAAATCCAACCCACAAATTAACAACAATCTTTATGCTACTTAAAGATATCCTTCAGAATATTAATGTCGAAAGCATTGTAGGTTCGCTCGACATAGACATCAAAGGCGTTAACATTGACAGCCGCCGTATCCAGCCAGGGCACCTCTTTATCGCCGTGCATGGCACACAAACAGATGGACATCAATACATCTCGAAAGCTATAGAACTCGGAGCAACCGCCATCCTTGTGTGCGACAACATAGCTGAAACTGCTCCTAACGTAACCTTCGTAAAAGTTGCTGACACAGAAGACATCGTTGGAGCGGTTGCCACACAATTTTACGGCAATCCCACACAAAAACTAAAGTTAGTAGGCGTTACAGGAACAAACGGAAAAACTACGATTGCAACGCTTCTTTACGAAATGTTCAGAGGTTTCGGACATAAATGCGGTCTTTGCTCTACTGTTTGCAACTATATTGATGGAAAACCTTACCCTACAGAATGTACAACGCCCGATGCCATTACACTTAACCAACTATTGGCTGAAATGGTTGCACAAGAGTGTGAATATGCGTTCATGGAATGTTCTTCCCACGCCATCCAGCAAAAGCGCATTGGTGGATTAACCTTTTCCGGAGGCATCTTCACTAATTTAACGCGCGACCATCTGGATTACCACAAAACGTTCGAGGCATATCGCGATGCTAAAAAAACTTTCTTCGACAATCTCGGCAAAAAAGCCTTTGCCATCACCAATGCCGACGACAAAAACGGCGCTGTAATGGTTCAAAATTGCAAAGCTTCGGTTCGCAACTACTCTACACGCAACGCTGCTGATTTCAAAGGCCACATCCTCGAAGAATCAATCGAAGGCATGCTCATCAATATGAATGGCTGCGAGGTAAGCGTTAGCTTTGTAGGACATTTCAACGTCAGCAACCTCCTGGCTGTATATGGCGCAGCTACTATGTTAGGTAAAGACCCACAGGAAGTGCTTCGCGTTTTATCAACCCTTAAACCTGTGAACGGACGATTCGAATCCATCCGTTCTCCGAAAGGTATCAGTGCGATTATCGATTATGCGCACACACCCGACGCTTTAGAAAACGTACTAACATCCATTCGCGAAATCGTTAAAAACAAGGGACAAGTCATAACTGTGTGTGGAGCTGGTGGCAACCGCGACAAAGGTAAGCGTCCACTTATGGCACAAGAAGCCGCGAAGTATTCCGACCGCGTTATCATCACAAGCGACAACCCACGTTTCGAGGATCCTCAAACTATAATTCAGGACATGCTGGAAGGACTTAACCCCGAACAGCTTAGCCGCACACTCTCAATTACTGACCGCCGCGAAGCCATCCGCACAGCTGCAATGTTGGCACAACCCGGCGACGTAATTCTTGTTGCAGGCAAGGGTCACGAACCTTATCAGGACATCCAAGGCGTAAAACACCATTTTGATGACCACGAAGAAGTACGCGCAGCCTTTGGAATATAAGAAATTCAATTTACTACAGACTTCTTAAACTATAAAAATGCTCTATTATCTCTTTCAATACCTCAACGAATTAAGCATTCCTGGCTCAAGAATGTGGTCGTACACATCATTCCGCGCTCTGTTGGCATTGATGTTTGCCCTCATTATATCAGCATGGTTCGGTGGACACTTCATCAAGTGGATGCGCCGACACCATTTTAGCGAAACACAGCGCGACGCCACTATCGACCCCTTCGGAGTTAATAAAGTTGGTGTCCCCACGATGGGAGGCATCATTATCATTGTTGCCACGTTAGTACCTTGTTTCTTAGTAGGCAAACTGCTTAACACGTACCTCATCCTCATGATTGTCACCACGCTGTGGTTAGGAACCGTTGGTTTCCTCGACGATTGGATTAAGATGAAGCGCACAAAGGAAGGACTTTCCGGAAAATACAAAGTGTTTGCCCAAGTGTCGTTAGGTCTCATCGTTGGACTCACGCTTTACCTAAGCCCCGACACTGTCATCCGAGAAAATATTACCAAAGAAGTGGGTCCTAACAACACTGTAATCGTTCATAAGAGCGAGCCTGTAAAATCAACCGTCACCACC
>JAFOWI010000145.1 GCA_017425985.1 Bacteroidaceae bacterium
AAGTAAATCGAAGCAGACGGACGGTCTATCGCGTGCATCCAAATATAAAATAAGTGGTGCAGGAGGAAAGTCCGGGCAGCAAAGAGCGCTCCGCTTCTTAATGGGAAGTAGTCCGTGAGGGTTAGGCGAATGCAGAAGAAAACAACCGCCACTTTGGCACTGCTCTAATCGAATGGTGTTAAAAGGGTAAGGGTGAGAAGGTGGGGTAAGAGCCCACCAGCCGTATGGCGACATGCGGGCTGTGCATCTCGGAGGCTGAAAGTTCGCGTAAACTGGCGCCAAATTTTAAGGGTGGCTCGCTCGAGTGATTCATTCGTGAATCTGCGTCAGAGGGTAGAACGATAGAGCGTATCAGTGATGGTGCGTGCGGATAAATGATAGGCGGTCGTTGTGCTGCGTAAGTAGCGCCGACTACAGAACCCGGCTTATAGTCCGTCTGTTTCTTTTTTTCTGAAAACAAAGTAGTTTGCCAGTTTTGAAAGCCTGGATGTGCGTTCCAAGACTTAAGTCCCGGCTATTTAGCAAAGCACACGCGTCTACGCAAAGACCTATTTAATACACACTTAAAAACTTATTGATTTATGTTGTATCCACTCAAGTTTCAACCCATTTTGAAATCTACGATCTGGGGCGGTAATAAGATTATTCCATTTAAGAACCTCGACTGCCAACAACAGAATGTGGGCGAAAGTTGGGAGATTTCTGACGTGCCAGGTGATGTTTCGGTCGTAGCAAACGGGCCGCTCGCTGGTAAGACATTGAGCGAATTGGTTTCTGAATATAAAGAGCAGTTTCTTGGCAAGCGCAATTATGAGCGCTTTGGCAACAATTTTCCTTTATTGATAAAGTTCATCGATGCAGCCGACGACCTTTCGATTCAGGTACACCCTGATGATGAATTAGCCATGAAGCGCCATGCCTCAATGGGAAAGACGGAAATGTGGTATGTTGTTGACAACAACAATAACACAGCTCGCCTTCGTTCCGGATTGAAGCGTAGTATCACGCCTGCTGAGTACGAAGCCATGGTTGCTGACAACACAATTTGCGAAGCGCTTGCAGAGTACAATGTAAACTGTGGAGATGTCTTTTTCCTTCCCGCAGGGCGTATTCATAGCATTGGAGCCGGATGTTTTATTGCTGAAATTCAGCAGACGTCGAATGTAACATATCGTATCTTCGACTTTAATCGCACTGATGCTAATGGGCAGCAGCGCGAATTGCATACAGAACTTTCAAAGGATGCGATTGACTATAGTGTAGAAAGCGATTACCGTACGCATTACGCAACGATTCCTAACGGCACGACGAAGTTGGTAGAATGTCCGTACTTCAACACTTCGCTCATTGACCTTACTTCGGAGAAAAGTGTTGACTATAGTAATATCGATTCGTTTGTAATTTATATTTGCACTGAGGGTAGAGCAATAGTTTCTGCTGCCGATGGTATTGAAGTTGAACTGATGCAGGGGCATTGCGTGTTGTTCCCTGCAAGTGTGCAGAAAGTGGAAATTCGAGTTGACGGACATGTGAAGTTGCTCGAAACTTTTGTGCAGTCGTAATAGGAAAAATTGCATTTGACTGATGAATCATTTTGTGCAAAATTATCAAGTGTTAACGTCTGAAAATTTTTACATTTTTTAACAAAATTGATAAATATCAGAAAATGCAAAGTTTTAACAATTATTAACTAAATGTGCCCAAAATTGGAGGTTTTCACACCGAAATCGGCCGGAATTTTCACAACATCGGACTTTCGAAAAACAATATCGGACTTATTTTTAACAACCTCAAAGCTTGTTTTAACAACCTTTGAGGTTGTTTTTGTTATTTTAGGGGCCTAAAAAAGGGGAAACTGTGTAGTCTCCCCTTCCGTATTGCAAATATACAACATTTTTTAGGAAAATCCAAATTCGCTTTTTTCGTAAATTTAGAATATTTTAACATTTGACGCC
>JAFOWI010000146.1 GCA_017425985.1 Bacteroidaceae bacterium
AAACATCGAAAAACTTACGATCTCCGACCTTCTTCGAACAACATCGGAGGTAATTTTAACAACATCGGACCTTGTTTTAACAACCTTTGAGCTTGTTTTTGTCAGTTTTGAGCCAAAAAAAGGGAGAAACCGCGTGGTTCCTCCCTTGTACTACAAAGTTACAACAAAATTTGACGAATTCCAAATTTGTTAAAACATGTTAATTAACATCCATTAACAAATTAACCCTTCATTTTGCTATCTCGCACCCCCGAAAACCCTCTTTTCGCGCAGCGCCGACTTCGTTCGCCAAAACCAAAAGGCCGATTACTTTTGATGTCTAACTCGCTGAATGTTATCTTTGTACCGAGGTAGGCACGCAACAGAAAATTTTGCTCGCAAAATCATCTTGAAATATCCGGCCGACCTCAGCGCCTGAAGGTGCGCGATTAGTGGCTGCAACTGCAATCCGCGCGCACGAAAATCTATGATTTTTTTTATAACTCATTAAAATGTTGTAACTTTGCAAAATAAATATTGCATACGAACCTTGTGTGCAGTGATGAAGTTGAATGTATGTGCGACGTAGGCTTGGCTTATGTCCTTGTTGTTGGCTCTAAGGTTCGTGTGGCTAAAGATATTTTCATGAACCTACAAGGAAAGAAGATTCTCGTCACCGGTGCGTCGGGTTTTATAGGCAGTTTTATCGTTGAGCGTGCTTTGGCTTTGGGTGCCGACGTATGGGCGGCTGTCAGGGCTTCGAGTAGTCGCGTTTATCTGCGTAATGTGCGCATCCACTTTATAGAGCTTAATCTGGGCAATGCAGCCCGATTGGCAGAGCAGCTACAGACGTTTGCTGCGGAGCATGGTGCGTGGGACTACGTGATACATGCTGCCGGACTCACCAAGTGTCAGAACCCTGACGACTTTTATCGCGTCAATGCCGAGGGCACGATGCACCTCGCTCAGGCACTGCTCGCAACCGGAACGCTGCGTCGGCGATTTGTGTTCCTCAGTTCGCTGAGCGTATGGGGCGCTGTCCACGAGGACGATTATGCCGACATCTCCGAACGCGACATTCCGCACCCCAACACCGACTATGGCAAGAGCAAGCTCGAAGCCGAGTGCCTGCTTGCGCAGGTTGAGGGACTGGACTACGTAGTGCTGCGCCCGACGGGCGTTTATGGTCCGCGCGAAAGGGATTATTTCCTCATGGCAAAGAGCATTTGCAGTCACGTGGACTTCGCTGTAGGCTACAAGCGCCAGGACATTACCTTCATCTACGTGCGCGACCTCGTTGAAGCTACGATGTTGGCTCTGGAGCGCGGCACGAAGGGGCGCGGATACTTCCTGACCGATGGACGAGTGTATAGCAGCACGGACTTTTCTCGCTTGTTGCAGCAAGCACTCGGTGTGCAGTTCGTACTGCCTATTACGGCGCCGATATGGGTGCTGAGGGTGGTGTGCACAGTGGGCGGATGGGTGGCTCGACTGACGGGCAAACCCTCGGCGCTCAACATGGATAAATTCAACATCCTGCGCCAGCGCAACTGGCGCTGCGACATTCAGCCCGCTATCGACGACCTCGGCTATCAGCCGCGCTACACGCTCGAAACGGGCGTCAGCGAAACGGTGGCGTGGTACAAGCAGCAGGGGTGGTTGTGAGCGAATCTTCGCGAAGTTTCGCTTAGTAAACAAGTTATAAGGTACGAGTAAACAAGATGATTTGACTTGATTGCTGATAGTCTTGTCTGGCGGTTGTGCTCAATTCTTCATCCGGATGGTTCTTAAAACCTCGGGGTCTCAAAGTGTAGCAACCTTATAAATTTATTTATCTCCTTGATTATGAAGAAACTCTTACCTATAGAATGGATAACGCTTGCCTACATGGCATTCACGACGCTACTCATCTTCCTGATGTGGGGCGAGCTGGCACGCCCTGTGGAGCAACTTCAGGAGCGCGGAGCTATCCTGGCTTTGATGGTGGCGCTCTTTGCCTACGGCACTCGTAAGCCCACCGACCTTTCGCGCATGCTGCGCATCCTCTTTCCGATGGCGCTCATCAGCTATTGGTACCCCGACATCTATGAGTTTTGCAGCCGCCTGCCCAATCAGGACCATGTCTTTGCATCCGTGGAGCAGTGGGTCTTCGGTTGTCAGCCTGCGCTCGAATTCAGCCGCGCATTGCCGCAGAAATTTTGGAGCGAAGCCTTCCACATGGGCTACTTCGCTTATTATCCCATGATTTTTGCTACAGCCATCATCCCCTTGACGCAGAGCAAGGCGCGCTTTGCCGAATACTCATTTATTATATTGGCAGCTTTCCTGCTCTACTACGCAGTTTACTTGTTCCTCCCCGTAGCCGGACCGCAATACTACTTTCAGGCGATAGGCGAGCAAGCGGCTGAGGCAGGCGAATTTGCAGCCGTTGGCGACTACTTCCGCACCCATCTGGAAATGCGTCCGTCGCCCGGTCCCGAAGGCTTTTTCCGCTCGTGTGTAGAGGCGGCTCAGGCTGGCGGCGAGCGTCCGCAGGCAGCCTTCCCATCGTCGCACGTGGGCGTAAGTACGGTGTTGATGATACTCCTGTGGCGCCTGCGCAATTGGGCGTTTGTGTGCATCCTGCCGTTCTACGTGTTGCTCTGTTGCGCCACGGTCTATATCGAGGCCCACTACGCGATTGATGTCGTAGGCGGCTTGGTATCGGCAGCCGTGTTCTACGTAGTGGTGAAGAAGGCCTACGACCGCTGGCTCAAGGCTGTGCCCGAGGCTGCTCCCTGGTAAGCAGGCGCGCGGACTCCGTTCGCTGAGTGCGATAGCTCAGCGCTGCGCGGCAGGAATTTTGCTGACGCTGTGCGGCGGTCGGACAACGATTGAATATAAAATTATAAACTTAAATATCAGAATGAGAAAGACATTACTATCACTTATCCTCCTTGCTGCTCCCGCAATGCTCGGTGCGCAGACCAAGGACGGCGGCATCAGTGCCGACATGCTTAGCAAAATCAAGGCGCAGCAAACAAACACGGCTGCCGATCGCGCATTGCGCAATGCCTTGGCAGGCACGAGCATCAACCAGTTGGCTACGTTGGCATACAATCCTGCCGAATACGACACGCACTTCTCACACCGCGTGCCCAGCAAGGGCATCACGGACCAGAAGTCTTCGGGTCGTTGCTGGCTCTTTACGGGTATGAACGTGATGCGTGCCAAGATGATTGCCAAATATGGTTTGGGCGACTTCCAGTTCTCGCAGTCGTACAACTTCTTCTTCGACCAGTTGGAAAAGGCTAACCTCTTCCTCCAGGCTGTGCTCGACAATGCCGACAAACCCATGAGCGACCAGCTCGTGGAGTGGCTCTTCAAGCACCCATTGAGCGATGGCGGCACTTTCTGCGGTGTGCAGGATGCCGTGATGAAGTACGGACTTGTGCCTGCTGAGGTGATGCCCGAAAGCTATAATGCCAACAACACTTCGCGCATGTCGGCTATCATTACGCTTAAGCTCCGCGAATATGGCTTGGAACTCCGCAAGGCTGTGGCCGACGGCAAGAAGAAGTCGGCCATCGAAGCGCGCAAGATTGAGATGCTCAGCACGGTTTACCGCATCCTCGCAAGCTGCCTTGGCGAACCTCCCACGAAGTTTACTTACACAATGAAGGACGCTGCCGGCAAGCCCATCAATACAAAGGAATACACGCCTATGAGCTTCTACGAAGAATATGTGGGTGCCGACCTTCGCGGCAACTACGTGATGCTCATGAACGACCCCTCACGTCCTTACAACAAGACTTACACCATCGACATGGACCGCCACAGCTACGACGGCGAGCAGTGGACCTTCGTGAACCTTCCTATGGAGGACATCAAGGAAATGGCGATTGCCTCTATCAAGGACAGCACGATGATGTATTATAGCTGCGACGTAGGCCAGTGTTACAACAGCAAAACAGGCGTGCTCTCGCTCGACAACTACGATTACGCGTCGCTCTTCAACACGGACTTCCCGATGAACAAGGCTGAACGCATCAGCACATTCGCTTCGGCTTCGAGCCACGCCATGACATTGATGGCTGTTGACCTCGACGAAAACGGTAAGCCCAAGAAGTGGATGGTTGAAAACTCTTGGGGACCCGCGAGTGGCTATAAGGGTCACCTCATCATGACGGACGAGTGGTTTGACGCTTACAGCTTCCGCCTCGTGGTTGAGAAGAAGTACGTGCCCGCCCGTATCCTCAAGCTTCTCGAGCAGAAACCCGAAGTGCTCCCCGCTTGGGACCCCCTCTTTGCAGGCGAAGAGTAAGAACTGATGTTTCGAGCAGAATTGATTTTGAAAAATCATTA
The DNA here is from genome assembly GCA_017425985.1 of Bacteroidaceae bacterium. Lineage (GTDB taxonomy): Bacteria > Bacteroidota > Bacteroidia > Bacteroidales > Bacteroidaceae > Alloprevotella. Next base: position 4,324 of record JAFOWI010000146.1, read on the forward strand.
TTAAATGCTTTAATTTAATAATTTAATTTAATAATTTATTCATCTATGTCAAAACAAACATTGATGAGCATGTGGCAACGCGTGTTGCTGCTGCTTACAATCACTGCGTTTGTTGGTGTAGAAGCAGCTGCACAGTTGCGCAACAACACAGTGGTTTACTTCCAGAACGTTGGTAACTCCGGTTACTCAATGATTTCATCATCGGGATCGTATGTGTCTATCGCAAAGACCGACAAAACCGACTACAACCAGCTTTGGTACGTGTCGAAAGCAGGTACAGGTTTCCGTCTCCGCAACCTCGGCACCGGTCTCTACCTCCGCAGTTCAAACAGAACTTCAGAACCCTGGACGCTCGTTAATGGCGATGAACTTGACGGCAACTGTACGTTCAATGCACAGTCAGTAGGCGGTGGTTACGCGCTTCGTGCTACAAACTATACGGATGGCTATGGCTACATGCACTATGCTGATACGCGTGGTGGCGTGGTGTGCTGGGAAAGCGGCAACTCTGCTTCACAGTGGAAGATTACGCGTGAAACTACAATCACGGAAGAAGATTTGGAAGCAAACTGGGCAGAAACAGACAACCTCAACCCCACGCAGACCGTAATCAAGGGTTGGGAAGCTGCGCTCGCTGCGCTCTGTACAGACAAGGCTTGCTCTGAACTCAACGAGACTTATGCTTCGTACACCAAGGCTCAGATGATAGAGGACGAAAACTACAAGGCCCTCCCTGAAGCTTTGCAGAACATGGTGCTCAAGCTCACTACCGACGGCACATGGGCTGAAGATAATGTTGATGCCAAGAAGCCCGGATGGGACGCTGAGTATGCAAAGCGCCTCCGCGTGCAGCTCATCGAACCTTATAACAATAAGGAGTCGGCAGCTCAGGCACTCAGAATGCAGGCACACACAAACCTCAATAACCCCCTTGGTATCTATGCCAACGCTCGCCAGGTGCTCTACATCATGGTGGAAGGCGAAATCAAGGATGGCGCTACGCTCTACCTCCCCACTTGGACAGGCCACGGCAAGCCCGGTAACGGCTACATGGATGGTGTGAAGCTTCGCGAAGGTTTGAACGTCGTTCCCCTTTTCGACAACTTGACAACTGGTTGTTTCAACTACGTAGTGCAGACATTCTACACTTCGCAGGGATATGGCAACAAGGCACGCTCAAACAAGCTCTCTGACTACGAAGATTTGAAGATTCACGTAGAAGGTGGTATCCTTAACGGCTTCTTTAACGTTGCCGGCGACGAACTTTGGGGCGAAGGCGACGACAATGCTGACTGGGATTACTACGCTAAGCGCGCTACGCATACGGATGTTACGGTGTTGGGCAAGTATATGACTTTGCAGTTCCCCCTCCATGCAAGCGAAGTTTCAGAAAATCAGCCCGGTTTGGACTATTATTTCACCGGCAAGAACATTGCGCGCCAGATTGCCGAAACTTGGGACAACGTGATGCTCTGGGAACGTATGCTAATGGGCGTTGCTTCAAAGGAAGCCGTAGCTGCTGAAAATGCTCGCGTGAAGTCGCCCTATTCAGATAAGGACGAAGTTTTTGCTTTCAACGGTGATAATGAAGGCGATCCCCTCGCTTGTGATTACGGCGACTACTATAATGTGCACGGATTGGCTTTCGGTGTGGGCGGTAGCACATATATGTATGGTTCTTGGGACCATTCCGGCTACAACTTCAACACAATGGGTAGCGTCATGTCCGATATTCTTAAGTCGGCAGGTTCTCACTGGGGCCCCGGCCACGAAATTGGTCACCAGCACCAGCAACCCTTCACGCTCAACGGTTTGACTGAAGTAACCAACAACCTCTTCTCTAACGTTGTGCTTTGGTATTATGGCGAATCAACATCTCGTTACAACGGCGACCAAGGTTCGTTGACAAATGTTTACAATGCGTTTAAGCAACCCAACGGTGACTTCTACACAAATAATATCTGGGCGCTCACGCATATGTACTACAAGCTCTTTATGTACTACCACGTATTGGGTCACAACACAGAATTCTATCCTCGTCTCTACGAATTGCTCCGTCAAGAACCAATGACTGGTGGCTACAACGTAGATGGTGCAACGGGTCTCCTCCACTTCTACAAGCAGACTTGTCGTGCTGCAGGCGAAGACCTCACAGAATTCTTCCGTGCTTACGGTATTCTCTCAGTGATGAAGGACCGCTTCGTTGGCGACTACTCAAATTCAATCTACAACACTTCTAAGGCGCAGATCGATGCAGCTATCAAGGAAGTGAAGTCATGGGGCTACAAGGAAAACTATGCTGCGCTCTTCGTGAACGACGGTACAGGCGAACTTATCAAGAGCCACAAGGGCGACTACCTCGATTTCTATGGCGAAAGCACAGTTTGCGCTGAAATGGGTAGCTATGCTTCGTTCGACAAACCTGCAACTAAGGGTACTATTTCATTTACGAGCGGCAAGCTCCGCGTTACTGCCACCGGCGGTGTAGGTATTGCTATTCGCAATGAGAAGGGCGAGTTCATTGCTTTCTCGGACATGAAGGCATTTGAACTCTCTGACGAAGTAGCTTATATGTTGATGAACGAACAGGCGAAGGTTGAAATCGTAAATCCCGACAATACGTTCTTTGAATGTTCAGAGTCAAGCACATTCAAGAAGAATCTGCTCAAGGCGCTCGTAACTCGTGCACAAGCTATGGTGAAGCTCTCTGACGATACGAATACGAAGGTAGGATACTACCGCTCAAGCGTATTGGCAGACTTGAAGGAAAAAACAGATGCGGCTAACGCTATCTGCAACGCAAACAAGAAGGATCAGTTCGTTGAGGCTTATGAAGCACTCTACGCTGAAATCACTAAGTTGCTCTCTAATCCTTCAACGATGATTGGCATCATTCCCGGTAGCTCGTACCTCGTGACGAATGCGCGCACATCTACAGCTTCAATGTCGCTCAATGCAACGTCTAAGGCGCTCATTGGTGCTACTACAAACACTGCCGACGAAAAGCAACACTGGATTTTCGAATCAGCAGGCTCTGCAGACACTTATTACCTCAAGAACAAGGCTACAGGCACATACCTCGATGCAATTCCCGACGGAAAGCAGGGTAGTGCAACAGCTGCTAAGGGTACTGTCGCTTACAAGATGATTAGCCTCGGCAATGGTGTGATGGCGCTCCAGTGCCAGGACGACAATGCACGCTCACTCAATTATAATACAAGCATGGGCGTAATTGGTTGGTCGTACGAAGGCGACGAAGGTTCGCACTGGATGATTACAGCCGTTGAGCTCGACAACAGCGCCCTTAATAAGAAGGAACTCGAAGAGTTGATTGCTAAGACTAACGACTTGCTCAACGAAATGGGCGACGACGTGATGCTCCCCGGCGCAATGCCTTTGCAGACCGAAGTTGCGGAAGATGGTTTCTACCTTACTTCTAACGCTGACCAGAACGTTGTAGGTAATGGTACTGACGGTGGCGGTGTGGCTGCATTGCTCGATGGTAACACTACTACTTATATGCACACTCAGTGGAGCGGTACTCCCGTAGGCGAGGCTCACTACGTGCAGGTTGACTTGGGCGAAGGTCGCGCTATTGCAGACTTCCAGTTCTCTTACGCAACACGCAAAGCAAGTAGCGCAGGTTCTACATCTCCCGCACCTACTACAATCGAAGTTTACGGAAGCGTAGATGGTAAGGACTTTGCAACACCTATCGTGACATTTGAAGGCACAAGCGATAACCCATTGCCCGGTTACAACGACATGGGTGCAACATGGACTTCTGCAAACATCGTTACAGAACAGGCTTACCGCTATTTGCGTTTCACAGTGACAGCTTCAGCGGGTCCCGGTGCAAATAGTTATGGAGGCTATGCGTTCTTCGCAATGTCTGAGTTCTCATTGATTAACCCCAACATCGTGGTTAATTCGTTGAAGGCTCCCTTCGCAGGTGCAGAGGTTGCTTATGAGGCAGCGGCTGAAGAAGTAGCTGAATCAACAATCGTAGCTGAAAACCAGGCTTCAACTGACGACGAAGTCGTAGCTGCGCTCGAAGAACTCCGTGCTAAGTACGAAGCTCTCTTGGCTGCTTACAATTCAGGCATCACCGGTGTTGATGCAATCGTAGCTCCTGTCAACAAGATGGAAGGCATCTATGACCTCAGCGGTCGTCGTCTCCAGCAGATTACTAAGCCCGGCTTCTATATCGTAAATGGTAAGAAGCAGTTCGTTAAGTAATTCGCAACAATGTTGATTACTGAGCAACAATCGCATAGGAAATCCGTTGCTCAACGTATATAAATAAAATGAGGTCGCACTCCGTAATTGGCAGGTGCGACCTCGTTTTGTGTTGCGTGTTCGGAAATCCGCTTCGTTCGTCGAAAAACATTTTGAAATCCTCTGTCGGTGCTATTTCTGCCAAAAAACAGGGCGATATCTCCTATATTATCCTAAAAATAATTAACTTTGGCGCTTGAATATATTTTTCTAAAATTGAAAACTCAGAATAATTGCTTAAAACCTATGTTCTTAAGAAAAATTTTATGGTTCCTGATGTTGTGCATCCCCATGATGGCACAATCGCAGTCAGCACCTAAGCGCGAGTTTCGAGGAGCTTGGATTCAGATTATCAATGGTCAGTTTCAGGGAATGAGCCGTCATCAGATGCAAGCCAACCTTACGAATCAGCTCAACACATTGCAGGCATGCGGCATCAATACGATTATCTTCCAGGTGCGTGGTGAGGCCGACGCTCTCTACGAAAGTGCATACGAACCCTGGAGCCGCTTCCTCACAGGTGTGCAGGGGCAGTCGCCATCGCCTTACTGGGACCCCTTGGCGTGGATGGTGGACGAATGTCATCGCCGCGGCATGGAACTACATGCGTGGATCAATCCCTATCGCGCAAAGACCAAGGGCACAACAGCGCTTGCTTCGACCCATCCCTACGTGCAATGGCCCGAGCGCTTCTTTAGTTATGGAGATTTGTTGATTTTCGACCCCGGACTTCCCGAGAATCAGGATTACATCTGTGCGATTGTCAGCGACATCGTGAAGCGTTACGACATCGACGGCCTGCATATCGATGACTACTTCTATCCTTATCCCGAGGCAGGGCGAGCGATTCCCGATGATGCCACCTTCAGGAAGTACAGCAACGGATTTAAGAATAAGGACGACTGGCGCCGCTACAACGTGAATTGCCTGATTGAAAAACTCTCGCACACGATTCATAGCGCTAAGCCATGGGTGAAATTTGGCGTTTCGCCTTTCGGCATCTACCACAATCAGAAGAACGGTGCCCACGTACAAGGTAGCAAGACGGCAGGACTCCAGAACTACGACGACCTCTATGCCGACATCCTTTATTGGGTGAACAAGGGTTGGATTGATTATAACGTGCCTCAGATTTATTGGGAAATTGGCCACCCTGCTGCCGATTACGACGAACTCATACATTGGTGGAGCAAGTATGCTGCCAATCGTCCGCTCATCATTGGTCAGGACGTGGAGCGCACCGTCAAGGCTGCCGACCGCAATCATCCCGAGCAAAACCAGATGGCTGAGAAATTCCGCCTGCAGCGCACGCTCAAGAATATCGATGGTTCTTGCCTGTGGTACAGCGCCGCTGTTGTGCGCAACGAAGGTGGCTATGCTTCCGAACTGGCTTACAACTACCACAAAACGCCTGCGCTCCAGCCGCTCATGCCTTTCCTCGACGATAAGGCACCTAAGAAGGTGAAAGGACTCAAGGCACGCTGGATGCCTGATGGTTACTACCTCTTCTGGCGTGCTCCAAAGGCAAAGAGTGAAATGGATGTGGCAAAGGCTTACGTCGTTTACCGCTTTGCCAAGGGCGAGGATGTTGATCTTGAACGTGCGGAGAATATCGTGGCGATTACGTCACAAACGCTTCTCAAATTGCCTTATAATCACGGAGCAGAACGCTACGAATATGTAGTGACAGCGCTCGACCGCTTGCATAATGAGAGCAAGCCTGTTTCTAAGAAAGTGAAACTCTAATATTGCCACGGCGCTGTCTTTTGCAGGTGCGAAAACAACTGCTGTGGTCCTTCCAACGCAAACAACTGTATGAAAGTTTTAAAATTTGGCGGTTCCTCAGTAGGTTCCGTTAAGAGTATTCTCAATATAAAGCGTATTGCCGAAAATTGTAATCAGCCCATCGTGGTCGTAGTTTCTGCCCTCGGGGGCGTTACCGACCGCTTGATTGCCGTAGGCAAGGGCGCTGCGAGTGGAGATGCCGATTATCTGAACGAAGTAAATTCCATCGTCCTCCGACATGTGGAGATGATGGAGCAGGTGATTCCCGAAGAACGCCGTCCGGCGCTCGAAGCGCAACTCGATACGCTCTTCGACGACCTCCGAAGCATTCTGCACGGTGTGTTCCTAATTCAGGACCTCACACCTAAGACCGCCGATGCCATTGTGGCTTTCGGCGAACGCCTGTCTTCGCTCATCGTGGCTACGCTTATCGACGGCGCACGCCATTTCGAGGCGCGCGACATTATCAAGACGCAGCGCCAGGGTGCGAAACATGTGATTGACTACGACGCTACAAACCCCTTGATTTGCCAGAACTTTGCGCGCTGGAAGGGTATAGCCGTTATGGGGGGCTTCATCGCGACAGATGTTGAAACCGGAGCAACAACAAACCTTGGCCGCGGTGGTTCTGACTTTACAGCAGCTATCGTTGCTGCTGCTTTGGATGCTGAGGTGCTTGAAATCTGGACAGACGTCGATGGCTTTATGACAGCCGATCCACGCATTATCACGCAAGCATATACCATTGACGAGTTGACCTATGGCGAAGCCATGGAGCTTTGCAACTTCGGGGCAAAGGTGGTGTATCCTCCTACGATCTATCCCGTTTGTGTCAAGAATATTCCTATTCTTATCAAGAATACTTTCAACCCCGAGGCAAAGGGTAGCATCATTCATGCCAATGCTGCAACGAGCAAGCGCCCTATTCGTGGTATTTCTTCAGTGAACGAAATGTCGCTCGTCACGGTGAGCGGTCTTTCAATGGTGGGCGTTGTCGGTGTGAACCGTCGCATCTTTGCTACGTTGGCAAAGGGCGGTATCAGTGTGTTCATGGTGGCACAGACATCTTCGGAAACAAGTACTTCGCTCTGTGTAACCACGCAGGATGCAGAGAAGGCTTGTCAACTCCTTGATGCAGAGTTTGTCAACGAAATTGCTGATGGCGCGATGAATGCTACAGCGCATGAGGATGGACTTGCAACGGTAGCCGTTGTGGGCGAGCCCATGGCCGACTGCTCGGGTATCGCAGGCCGTTTGTTCTCCGTGTTAGGACGCAATGGTATCAATATTAATGCCATGGCACAGGGCGCATTGGAGAAGAATATCTCGTTCGTTGTTGATAAACACCAGCTTCGCAAGGCCCTTAATGTACTCCACGATAGTTTCTTTTTGAGTCAACACGAAGTGCTCAACGTTTTCCTCTGTGGTACAGGCACCGTAGGCGGTAGTCTCCTGCAGCAATTGGCTGCTCAGCGTGACCTCTTGATGAAGGAGCGTGGCTTGAAGGTGAATTTGGTCGGTGTTTGCGGACGAACAAAGGCTGCATTCTCTGCTGAAGGCATCGACCCTGCTCGTTATAAGGAAACCCTCGAGGCAAGCACAAAGCAAGGCGGCGCAGCGCAGATGGTCGATGAAATTTTGGAGATGAATATCTTTAACAGCGTCTTTGTCGATTGTACGGCAAGCGAGGAAGTGGCGGCTCAGTACGAGCGACTTCTGGCTGCTAACGTAGCTGTGGTTGCGGCAAACAAGGTGGCTGCATCTTCGGCTTATGATAATTATGAAAACTTGAAGCACCTTGCACGCGAACGCGGTGTGAAGTTCCTTTTTGAAACGAATGTGGGCGCCGGCTTGCCCATTATCAATACGATTAACGATCTCCGTTCTTCAGGCGACAAGATATTGAAGATTCAGGCAGTTTTGAGTGGTACGCTGAACTTCGTGTTCAACACGCTCTCGGCTGAAGTGCCCTTGAGTCGCGCTGTGATGATGGCGAAGGAGGCTGGGTATTCTGAGCCCGACCCACGCATTGACCTTTCGGGCAAAGACGTGATTCGTAAGATTACGATCCTTGCGCGCGAAAGTGGCTACCGTGTAGAGCCCGAGGAAATAGAGAAGGAGCTCTTCATCCCTGCCGAACTCTTTGCAGGTTCGCTCGATGCTTTCTGGGAAGGACTTCCGGCGCTCGACGCTCAGTTTGAAGCAGAACGCCAGCGCCTCGTTAGCGAAAACAAGCGTTGGCGATTCGTCGCAGAGTGGGCTGAGGGCAAGGGCAAGGTGAGTCTTTGCGAAATTCCCCTGGGTCACCCCTTCTACGACCTCGAAGGTTCCAACAACATCATTCTGCTCACCACTGAGCGCTACCGCGAATATCCCATGCTCATTCAGGGCTACGGAGCCGGTGCGGCGGTGACGGCAGCAGGTGTGTTTGCTGACATCATGCGCGTGTCGAACACGTAGTATGGTGAGTACGGAGTACATAATTTAGAGTACAGAGTTCAGAGTACAGAGTACAACTGCCATGCGGATGAGCGTTCGACTTACCCCATCTTGTTTATTCGCTTACGCTCATCAGCTACGCAGTTCCTCGTACCTAAAAACTTGTTTACTAAATAAGGTTTTAAGGTTATAAGGTCGCTTCGCTTGTGAGGTTATAAGATTGCCGTGCGGAATGCGTGCAAGCAAGCGTCGAGTCAAACCTTCTCGTTTACTTGTTTACTAAAAACTCGTTTACTAAAAAAACTTTTTTATGCTACAAACGCTTTCTGTCAGGGTCCTTCCATCTGTGGCGGCTCAGTCGGCAGAACTTCGTAAATACGTGGCGAAGGAGCTGGGCGTAAAGCTTTCCGACGTGACGTCCGTGCGCATCCGTAAGCGCAGCATTGATGCTCGCCAGCGCACGGTGTTCGTCAACCTTACGCTCGACGTATATCTCAACGAGCAACCGCCCGTTGTGGACTTTGCCTCCGTGGAGTATCCCGACGTGTCGAACTGCCCGCCTGTAGTCGTTGTCGGAGCCGGTCCCGGCGGACTCTTTGCTGCGCTGAGGCTCATTGAGTTGGGCAGGCGTCCCATCGTTGTGGAGCGCGGCAAGGACGTACACGAGCGCCGCAAGGACATTGCTCGCATTTCGCGTGAGCACATTGTCGATAGCGAGAGCAACTACTCGTTTGGCGAGGGTGGGGCAGGAGCTTACTCCGACGGAAAACTCTTTACGCGCTCCAAGAAGCGTGGCAACGTGGATAAGGTGTTGCGCGTGTTTTGCCAACACGGGGCTTCGACCGACATTCTCGTCGATGCCCACCCCCATATCGGAACCGACCGCCTGCCTCGCATCATTGAGCGCATGCGCCAGCAGATTAAGGCCTGCGGTGGCGAGGTACACTTTGGTTGCCGCGTGGATAGCTTTGTGATGCACGATGCCGACACCGTGGTAGGCGTGCGCACTGCCGACGGACGCGAATTTATGGGCCCCGTCATTTTGGCTACAGGCCATTCCGCACGCGATGTCTATCGCTATCTGGCGGCTTCGGGCATTGAAGTCGAGGCGAAGGGCATTGCCGTAGGTGTTCGCCTTGAGCATCCGGCACATTTGATTGACCAGCTGCAATACCACAACCGCGAAGGGCGCGGTAAGTATCTCCCTGCTGCCGAATACAGCTATGTAGCGCAGTCGGGCGGGCGTGGCGTTTACAGTTTCTGCATGTGTCCGGGTGGGGTCGTGGTTCCTGCTGCCAGCGGTGCGGAGCAGTTGGTCGTGAACGGCATGAGCCCTTCAACGCGCAACACGGCGTGGAGCAATTCGGGCATGGTCGTTGAGACGCGCGTTGAGGATTTGAGCGGTGAGTTGAAGCCTTTCCTCGCCGAAGCGATGGCTGACGATGCTTTCGCTGCTACGCATGCCGGTATGTTCGACGAGGCAAATCCCTTGCGCATGATGTACTTTCAGGAAGCGCTTGAGCGTGCTTGCTGGTTGCAGGGCGGCTGTCGCCAAACGGCTCCTGCGCAGCGCATGAACGACTTTGTGCGTCGCAAACTTTCCGCCGAGCTCCCCTCGACGAGCTATTCGCCCGGCGTCGTTGCGTCGCCGCTCCATTTCTGGATGCCTAAATTTGTGGCAACCCGACTGAGCGAAGGATTCCAAATTTTTGGTCAGCGCAGCCGTGGTTTTCTTACTAACGAAGCCATGATGATTGCAGCCGAAACTCGCACATCTGCCCCCTTGCGCATTCTCCGCGATTCCGAAACTCTTTGTCACATCCGCGTTAAGGGACTTTATCCCTGCGGCGAAGGAGCCGGCTATGCCGGGGGCATCGTGAGTGCAGCAGTCGATGGCGAACGCTGTGCTGAGGCTTGCGTGGCGCAGGTCTAAGTTAAACCTTGTTTGGACGACGTAGCACAATGTGCTGATTTCATAAATTGAATAGCGCGCCCTTTGCGCCCTTGCGTGAACCATGACTTTGGTCGTAGTTTCTCCTCACGCAAAGGTGCAAGGGGCGCGCAATTACTTTGCCGATGCGGCGCATCTCATTGCACAAACATCCCGAATGGTGTAGGGGCCACTTTATGTCGGCCCGCCGCCCCGCAAGGGGCGAACCTGCACGTCCCGCATGGCAAGCACGCGAAGCCGGTGCGTTTCTGTGAATTCTGTGTTTTCCTTTAGATTTGCAAATGAAAAAAATAAGCGATTAAGTGCTTATCTTTGTAAAAAAGTTAACCAAAGGAGAGAGTTGAACTATTGTGCAATCTAGTTATCGAACTAT
>JAFOWI010000147.1 GCA_017425985.1 Bacteroidaceae bacterium
ACAGAAACGCACTTGCTTCGCGTGCTTGCCTTGCGGGCGGTGTATGTTCGCCCCTCGTGGGGCGACGGGCCGACATAAAGTGGCCCCTACACCTTGCGGGATGTTTGTGTAACGATATGCACCGAATGGGTCTGTGAGTTCTGTGAAGTCTGTGTGAAATTAAATTTATTTCTGTGTGAAATCAAAAATTGTGTTCTTAAATTCGGTGCGCTAAACCACGGCCTGAACGGCCCTGCAAATTCCAGCGTTATCCGCGCTAATAAATATTATGGTATCAACATTCCGGATGCACCTCCGTCAACGCAAACCGCAGCCCACCATTACCAACCCCACACCTCCTACAAAAAAAGCCGCCCATGCATCACCTACGATTGAGGCGGCATGAACGGCCGGGCTGTTAATCCTTGGAAATTGGGCGCTTGTGCTTCCAACGCTTGTGCGACCAAAGCCAGATTTCGGGTTGGCGGCGAATCATCTGTTCCAATTCGCGCGTACACATTTCCGTAATTTCGTAATCGGGGAAGGACTTGACATCATGCGTGATTCGCTTGAACACACAACGGTAGTGACCGCGCTTATCCTTGTGTATGTCAGCAAAATAAATGGCGGCATTCACCTTCTTGCCGATGCGCTCGGTACCTGTAAAGATGGGCGTATCCTGCGAAAGGAAGTCCATCCAGAGTTGTGTGTTGTCGGGGTGAGGCGTTTGGTCGGCCACGAAACCGATGATGCACTTACGCTTCTCAGCGTTGAAGCGCATGATGTGGCGCAGGGCCTCGTATTTACTGATGCACTCAGCGTTGAAGTGCTGGCGGATGTCGATAAACACGTCGTCCATCGTCTTGCTCTTCAACGGGCGATAGAGTTCGCCAAGCGTAGCGTCCTTGCGCGTCCAGAGAGGGAGCGACGACATCCATTCCCAGTTGCCGTAATGACCGATATAGACGAAGACAAAGTTGTGGTCGTCGAGCGCACGGTCCACCTGGTCCACGTTCTCAAACACCATGTGGCGCTTCATTTCTTCGGCCGAAATCGTAAGCAGTTTGAGCGATTCCACCCCATAGTCGCAGAGGAAGTGATAAAATCCCCGTTCAATCTTACGCAACTCAGCCTCAGACTTTTCGGGAAAAGCATTGCGCAAATTTGTGCGCACCACGGCGAGGCGATATCTGACGATGTAGTAAATAATGGCGTAGGCAATGTCGGAAATGACGTAGAGCACTCCGAATGGCAGGCGCGAAAATAAGCGGATGATTTGCTTCTTCATAGTGATAATTAGTCTATGGTGATTTCGCCGCGCAGACTTTCGTTCATGCGCATGATGATTTCTTCTTTAGAGAGGTCGTGACCAAGCAGAAACATGAGTTTTGCCAACATACTTTCGGGCGTGGCGTCGTAACCGTTGAGCACGCCCGAGTCAATGAGCTGCAAGGACGTTTCGTAGCGCCCCATCTCAACACGACCCTTTGAGCATTGCGTGATGTTGACGACGATGATGCCCCTCTCCTTCATCTGCTTGAGTTTATCCACGAGCCAGGGGCGCTGAGGAGCATTGCCGGCTCCGTAAGTCTTCAGAATCACGGCCTTAAGTCCCTTGATGCGCGCCACCATGTCCACGATATCCTCGCGGATGCCGGGGAAGAGCGTGAGGAATACTACGTTGTTGTCCAGCAGATAGTGAGGCGTGAAGGGGCGCGTGGGGTCGGGGCGGCGGATGAGGTGTGTTTCGTAGCGAATATGGATGCCTGCCTTGGCCAGCGGCGGATAATTGTTGCTTCGGAAAGCGTTGAATCCCTCGGCATTGATTTTCGTCGTTCGGTTGCCGCGCATCAGTGCACTCTGGAAGAAGATACACACCTCGGGCACCATGGGTTCGCCCTGCGCATTGCGTGCCGCCGCTATTTCGATGGACGTCAGCAGGTTTTCCTTGCCGTCCGTGCGCAACTTACCGATGGGCAACTGCGATCCCGTGATGATTACGGGCTTTCCGATGTTTTCGAGCATGAAGCTAAGCGCCGAAGCCGTGTACGACATAGTGTCCGTGCCGTGGAGCACCACGAAACCGTCGTAGCGCTCATAGTTCTCGTGAATCATACGCACGATGCGCACCCAATCGTTGGGCTCCATGTCCGACGAATCGATGGGCGACTCAAACGTAACGGCGTCAATCGTAAAATTAAAGCGCTTCAGCTCCGGCACAAGGTGGCGGAACTGTTCCATGTCGAAATTTTCGAGCGCACCGGTCTCGGGATTTTCAATCATCCCGATGGTTCCGCCCGTATAAATGATGAGTATAGATGTCATACAACACAATTTGTAGCGCAAAGTTAGCGATAATCTTCTAAATATTACACTTTTTTGGAAATATACCGCAGAAAGTCATGCAGATAACTGAATAATTTCGTAACTTTGCTACGAATTGGGACAGAATGTGCGCATTTTTTCGGTGCGCGCCAAATTTTTCATTGACATTAACTAAAAATTTAATATGGAAACTAAGAATCAACCTATCATTGTTGAAGAGGAAAACGAAATGCAGCTCGCCGACATGGTGAAGCTTTGCTGGGGCCATTTCTTGAGAAGATGGCAGTGGTTTGTTCTCTCGGTATTGGTGTGTCTTGCTTTGGGCGTGGTATTCCAACAGAGCCGCCAGCGCATTTATCAAAGCCAGGCCGTAATGTTGATTGAAGACGCCGACCCATCGGGAATGGCGGGATTCAACCGACGCAACAATGGAGCAATGAACGCATTGCTCGAACTCAACGGTATCAGCGCCGGTAACAACCTCACGAACGAAATCTTCATCTTAGGGTCGCACCGACTCATGAGCAAGGTGGTTGATAGCTTAGGACTCGACGTAGAATACGCAATGCGCCGCTCGCTCCACACCGTTTCGCTCTACAAAGCTACGCCTGTCGTTGCCGAGTTCGACTTGACATTGCCTACAAACGTAAGCCTCGAAGTGAAAGTGCTCGACGACGCTAACTACGAAGTCCACGATTTGCAGGTATATTACGAAGGCGCTCGCGACGTAACGGAAGTTGAGGGTGTATTCGCCGGTAAGTTTGGCGAACAGACGACTACCCCCGTGGGTAACATCTGCATCAACAAGCGCGACAACTTTGCAGAGTTCATGCAGGACGCTGAAGGCAACTTCGAACAACGCGACATCATGATTTCGCGCGGCTCGAAGTACATGACTACCGAAAGATATCGCAGCAACATCAGCATCGGAGAATTCGACAAGAAGAGCTCGCTCGTTGTGCTCACCATAAAGGACAACAACGTGCCTCGCGCAAACGAAATCCTCACCGAAATCTTCAATGCTTACAAGCGCGACGTGGTGGAATACAAGAACCGCGTGGCTCAGAACACAGCTGAGTTCATCGACAGCCGTATCCAGCTCATCGCCAACGAACTCCACGACATCGAAGGCCACTACGAAAAGTTCATGGAAAAGAACAAGTTCGTTGACCTCAAGGAAAACGCTTCGACCTTCCTTGAAGAAACGAGCCAGGCACGTAAGCTCACGCTCCAGCTCGAAACACAGTTGGCAGTTGCCGGTTACCTTTCAGAATACATGGCTCAGCAGGCACAAAACGACCAGACCATCCCCGTTATCAGTGGTTTGGGCGCTGACGGCTCTGCTATCACAGCTCAAATCACCGAGTACAACAAGCTCGTGATGGAACGCATGCGCCAAGCTGAAAATGCAAGCCTCAACTCTCCACGCTTGAAGGACTTCGACCGCCGCATCGAGGCGCTCCGTCCTGCAATCATTGCCAGCCTCGGAAGCTACGTGCGCTCAGTTGAACTCCAGTTGGAAGACGCACGCAAGAACGAGCGCTCTATCAGCGGACAAATCTCGAACATGCCTGCTCAGCAGCGCGAAGCGCTCAATATCGTGCGCCAACAGGAATTGAAGAACGCCCTCTACACATACTTGCTCAACAAGCGAGAAGAAGTAGCGCTCCAATTGGCAATCAACGAGGCTAACGTTCGCTTGGTAGAAAATCCCATGGCGACAATCCGCCCCATCAGCCCCAAAACAAGCATGATTCTCTTCGTAAGTCTCATACTGGGCTTGATGATTCCCGCCGGCATCATCTTCATCCTCGAAATGTTCAACACTAAGTTGAAGCGCCGCGACGAAATCGAAAAGGTTTGCTCTGCGCCCGTTGTGTGCGAACTTCCCAAGTGGGAGAACCACAACTCTTCGGAAACACTTGCCGACCTCGACCCCAACCGTCCTATCGTGGAAGCCTTCCGTCTGCTCCGCTACGGGCTCAACTTTATGAAGGCCAACGCACGCGTGATGATGACCACCTCAAGTACGCCCGGACAGGGTAAGTCTTTCGTTTCGAAGAACATCGCCGTTGTCCTCGGTATGGCTGGTAAGAAGGTGCTCCTCGTAGATGCCGACATTCGTAAGTGTACATTGAGCAAGGCCCTCGCACCTAATGCAAAGAAGGGCTTGACTCACTACCTCCTCGAAGAAGGTCCTACACTCCAGAACTACATTATCCCCGATTGCGAGTTCAAGAATGTTGACCTCCTCCCCGGTGGTGTAATTCCTCCCAACCCTGCGGAATTGTTGATGGGACAACGCCTTGAAGAACTCATCGAAGAAGCTAAGCAATACTACGACTACATCATCATCGACACAACTCCTGTGCTCGCCGTTGCCGATGCAAGCATCGTAGGCCGAGTGGCAGACCTCACACTCTTCGTTCTGCGCGCCGGAGTGGAAGAACGCTCATTCCTCCCCTTGCTCGAACGCATGCATGTTGAAAAGAAATTGCGCAATCTCTGCTTGATTCTCAACGATGTCGATGTTAAGCGCGGCTATGGCTACGGTTATGGTTACGGCTACGGCTATGGTTACGGTTATGGCTACGGAAGCGGCGTTGACGACAAGAAGAAGCGCAGATTCTTCCGTCGTAAGAAGTAAATACTCAATATTAATATATAAGGCAGGGCCAAGTGGAGAAACGCACCCGTGGCTCTGCCTTTATATGCACTAAGAACAATCAACTATATCAAACATAAATTGCAGTTTATTTTAGCTATGATGACAGCAAAAGAAATTCGCGAATCGTATAAAAAGTATTTTGAGCAGCAGGGCCACCTTATCGTACCCTCTGCACCCATGGTTATCAAGGACGACCCCACACTGATGTTCACCAACGCAGGTATGAACCAGTTTAAGGACATTATCCTTGGCAACCGCGAACCTAAGTGCCGCCGCAAGGCTGACTCTCAGAAGTGTCTGCGCGTAAGCGGTAAGCACAACGACCTTGAAGAAGTGGGCCACGACACTTATCACCACACCATGTTCGAAATGCTCGGCAACTGGAGCTTTGGCGACTACTTCAAGAAGGAAGCCATCACCTGGGCCTACGACTATCTCGTCAACACCCTTCATATCGACCCCAAGAACCTCTATGTGACGGTATTCGAAGGCGCTGCCGAAGACGGACTCAGCCGCGACGACGAGGCAGCCGAAATCTGGTCGCAGTACTTCCCCGCTGACCACATCATCAACGGTAATAAGAAGGACAACTTCTGGGAAATGGGCGACACAGGCCCCTGTGGTCCCTGTTCGGAAATACATATCGACATCCGCAACGAGGAAGAGAAAGCCAAAGTGCCCGGCGCTTCGCTCGTCAACAAGGATAATCCCCAGGTAATCGAAATCTGGAACCTCGTATTCATGCAGTACAACCGCAAAGCCGACGGCTCGCTCGAAGGACTCCCTGCAAAGGTGATTGACACAGGCATGGGCTTCGAACGTCTTTGCATGGTGATGCAAGGCGTTCAGTCGAACTACGACACAGACGTATTCCAGCCCATCATCAAGAAGATTGCGTCGCTCTCAGGCTTCACTTACGGCAAGGACGACAAGGTAGATGTAGCAATGCGTGTGATTGCCGACCACCTTCGTGCGATTTCCTTCTCAATTGCCGACGGACAGTTGCCCTCGAATGCTAAGGCAGGCTACGTCATCCGCCGCATCCTTCGCCGCGCCGTGCGCTATGCTTACACATTCCTCGGCCAGCGCGAAGCATTCATGTTCAAGCTCATCCCTACCCTCGTGGAAGAAATGGGACAGGCTTATCCCGAACTCGCAGCGCAGGAAACGCTCATCTCGCGCGTGATGAAGGAAGAAGAAGAAAGCTTCCTCCGCACGCTCGCAACGGGTATCAACCTCCTCGAATCGCTCATCGCTGAAACGAAGAAGGCCGGCAGCGCAACGCTCGATGGCGAAAAGGCGTTTACCCTCTTCGATACGTACGGTTTCCCCCTCGACCTCACACAGCTCATTTGCTCCGAACAGGGCATCGCCGTTGACGAAGCAAAATTCGCAGAGAAAATGGAAGAGCAGAAGCAGCGCGCGCGCAATGCCGCAACGGTAGAAACCGGCGACTGGGTGGTGCTCGCTGAAGGCGAAACAGAATTCAAGGGTTGGGACACAACCGAACACACTTGCCACATCCTCCGCTACCGCGAAGTGGAACAGAAGAAGCAGAAGTTCTTCGAACTCGTGCTCGACACGACGCCCTTCTACGCAGAAATGGGTGGACAGGTAGGCGACAAGGGTGTGCTCTGCAACGAAGCTGAGACCATCGAAGTCATCGACACGAAGCGCGAAAACAACCTCCCCATCCACGTGGTGAAGAAGCTCCCCGCTCATCCCGAAGCCGAATTCATGGCTTGCGTTGACGTAGAAGCACGCCGTGCTTGCGAAGCAAACCACACTGCCACTCACCTCATCGACCAGGCATTCCGCGAAGTGCTCGGTACGCACGTTGAACAGAAGGGTTCGTTGGTGACACCCGCTTATCTCCGCTTCGACTTCTCACACTTCCAGAAGGTGACGGCTGAAGAGTTGCGCCAGGTAGAACGCATCGTGAACCGCCGCATCCGCGAAAACATTGCCCTTCAGGACCACCGCGACCTCCCCATTGAAGAAGCAAAGCAACTCGGCGCTATCGCCCTCTTTGGTGAAAAGTATGGCGACCGCGTACGTGTCGTACAGTTTGGCGAGAGCGTAGAGTTCTGTGGTGGTTGCCACGCAAAGAGCACAGGTTGCCTTGGCTTCATCCGCATCGTTTCTGAAAGCAGTGTAGCTGCTGGTGTGCGCCGCGTAGAAGCTATCACAGGCGCTGCTGCTGAAGAAAGCCTTTACAACCAGGAAGACGTGTTGAACGGCATCAAGCAGTTCCTCAACACTAAGGACATTGTTGCTGCACTCAAAAAGACTATCGACGAAAACGCAGACCTCCGCAAGCAGATGGAAGCTCAGATGAAGGAACGTATCATGCAACTCCGCGACAAGCTCGTTGCTACAGCTGAAGAACGCGATGGCGTGAAGCTCGTCAAGAGCGTAATGCCCACAGGCCTTTCAGCCGATGCTGTGAAGGACCTCGCATTCCAGCTCTCAGGCATCCTTCCCGAAAACTTGCTCTGCGTGCTCGGCAGTAGCCACGAAGGCAAACCCCTCCTCACCGTAATGATTTCGAAGAACCTCATTGCTGACAAGGGTCTACACGCTGGCAACCTCGTGCGCGAAGCAGCTAAGCTCATCAAGGGCGGCGGTGGCGGCGCTCCCCACTTCGCAACAGCGGGCGGCAAGGACGTTGAAGGTCTCGAAGCTGCTGTGGCAAAGGTGGTAGAACTGGCACTTTAAGACTTCGCGACGACAATCGCTGAGGTTGTCAACGCTGACATATCGCAAACAGAGAATATGGCGCAGCCGGATGATTTCCGGTTGCGCCATGTTTCGTTTCAACCCACGCTATTCGCATCGCCATGTTACTTGCGCACATGGCTCCTCGCCAAACTTCATTGCGGCTCGGCACTCCGCGCGCAAAGCTGCAAGCTACGCCCACCGCCCTGCAACATGCAAGCACAAAAAAACGGTTCCCGTCTGCCCGCAAACGCGCAGCATTCAGGAACCGCCGAGAATAATTTGCCAGCCCGTATGATTTTTGTTGGTCAAGCAACTGTTGTAGCTACTCAAACCAACATTATAGGCTCAAAACCGGGATTTAGAAATAATATGTTGCCTGGATTGAAAGCGTATTGCGCTTCAATTCCATACCACCCTTGGGGAGTGTCACGCCACCAAGCTGGTCGCCCAATCCATTGATGATTGACTCGCCAACAGCTCCGAGGGCGAAGTTGTAAGATGCACCAATTTCCACCTTACCCAAAACCTTCACACCGGCACTGATGTTCCATGAAGTAGCCATGTTGTCGCGCTCGAAAGTAGCGCCGGCATCAGCGATACCCCAATTCTTGTCGCCAATCATGAAGTCGAACTGAGGACCTGTACCTACGTAAACACCTGTCTTGCCGAGGCCGATATTGTAGCGGACGTTCAAGGGAATTGAGAACGAGCGTTCGGTTTCAGTAAATGCCATGCCGTCAGCATCTTCCAACTTAAGCTTATTTTGATTGAACACCAACGAACCGTTGAGCGAAAGCCCTGCAAAGAGTCCTACATTGGCGCGCGCACCAACAAACCAGCCAGCCTGATTGCCACCGTCCTTCAAATCTGCAAGTCCGAGGTTCTTAACATCAACCTTAGTGTAGTTCAAACCGCCTGTAACACCCCAATCGAAGCTGAAAGCCGATGCTGCAGAAACCATAAACGCTGCGATGAGCGTAAGAATCACTTTCTTCATAATTTTCTTAATTTAAGTTAGTACAAACCGCAACGCCAGGCTCGCGAGAGTCTGGCGTTTACGAAGATTATGCGTTAATAAGACCTAATGAAACGAAGATGGGGTGCTGAATAGCATACACTGCGATACCTGCAAGGTAGCCTGCAAGCGCGAGCAATGTGATGTTCTTCAAGTACCAGCCGAAGGAAATGTTTTCCAAGCCCATAACAACCACACCTGCTGCCGAACCAATGATGAGCATTGAACCACCGACACCGGCACAGTAAGCCAGCAACTGCCAGAAGATGCCATCCTGCGCAAGAGCGCCCGCTACGTCAATGGGGTACATACCCATACAACCTGCAACGAGGGGCACGTTGTCAACGATTGACGAAGCCGCACCAATCACACCTGTGATGGCATAGTGGTTTTCGCCGGTCACGTCGTTCAACCACTGGCCGAAAGCAGTAAGCACGCCTGTGTCCTGAAGCGTAGCTACAGTCATCAAGATACCGAGGAAGAAGAGGATAGTCGTCATGTCAATCTTCTGAAGCATGTTTGTCACGCGATGCGTTGACATGAGATGGTGATTCTTCTTGCGCGCGAGGAACACTTCAACCGCAGTCCAGAGCACACCGAGCACGAGGAGGATACCTACATAGGGAGCGAGGTGAGTCAACGACTTGAAGATGGGCACGAAGAGCAAACCGCCCACACCGAGGCAGAACACGATGTTGCGCTCCTTCTGAGAAAATTCCTGATTCTTTTCAACAAATTCTTCAATCTTCACGCCTTCAATCTCGCCCTTCATGCGGAAGTGCATAATGAGGCAAGGAATGAGCAAGCTGGCAACAGAGGGGAGGAATACCTCCGTGATCACACCCTGAGTAGAAAGCATACCGCGCACCCAAAGCATGATGGTTGTAACGTCGCCAATGGGCGAGAACGCACCACCCGCATTAGCCGCAAGGATGATAAGTCCGGCAAAGAGGAAGCGGTCTTCCTTGTTTGCCACGAGCTTGCGGAGCACCATAATCATCACAATTGAAGTCGTAAGGTTGTCGAGCACAGCCGAGAGGAAGAACGTCATCCACGCCATGCGCCACATGAGCTTGCGCTTGCTTGTAGTCTGAAGGCGGTAGCGCACGAAGTTGAAACCACCATTTGCGTCCACAATTTCCACGATGGTCATCGCACCCATGAGGAACACGATGATTTCGCATGTCTCAGAAAGGTGGTGGAGCATACGCTCAGTAATGGGTTCGCCATGAGGGAGCGCAATGGCTCCGCTGTTTACACCAACCGTTACGAGCGTCCAACAGATTGCGCACATCAAGAGTGCGACAGGGGCCTTGTTAATCTTGGTTCCATGCTCCAACGCAATGCAGGCATAACCAATGACGAACACAGCCACAATAAGTGTTGTAATCATTGAATTTAAGAAATTTAAATAATTATTAATAATTTTAGTTATTTCAACTTACAAAGGAATCAATTTATTTGCGACTATGCAAACAAAGTCCGACAAATGTTTTTAACTCGCTCAAATTCTAAGCGATTTTGCGAAACCGAGTTGCACAAACCGCCCCTATTTACACCCAACATTGCATTTCCGACATAGCAAAACACATTTTATTTGCCGAAAAATTATAAATTTGCACCCGTGATTGCAAGCCTGCAAACATTGCCCCTATAGTTCAACGGATAGAATAGAGGTTTCCTAAACCTTAGATAGGAGTTCGATTCTCCTTGGGGGTACTCTGAAAAATACAACATGCTGTTGAGGACATCTGTAAGCTCACTCGCCGTTATAAGCGCCGTATGCTGAAAACGGAAAATATTTGCAAACATGTCCAATTTTGCAGCACCACCATCAATGGAAACGCCCACACGGAGGTCATAA
>JAFOWI010000013.1 GCA_017425985.1 Bacteroidaceae bacterium
GCTGGTCACACTGTTAGGAATCTCCACGGAAGTCAAATTGGAACAGCCTGAGAAAGCAGCATGGTCAATGCTGGTCACACTGTTAGGAATCTCCACAGAAGTCAAACTGGAACAACCAGAGAAAACCGCATCCCCAATGCTGGTCACACTGTTAGGAATCACCACGGAAGTCAAGCCAGAACAACCAGAGAAAACTTGATTAAAAATGTCCGTCACGCTGTTAGGGATCACAATGGAAGTTAAACCAGAGCAACCTTCAAAAGCAAGAGAACGAAAACAAGTCACACTGTTAGGAATCTCAACGGAAGTCAAAGCAGAGCACCCAGCGAAAGCAAACGATCCAATACTGTTCACACTATAGATATTATCATTATAGGTTACTGTTTCAGGAATAGTAACAAAGCCTGAATATTCATTTTCAACAGCATCGTAAGAATCACCACTGAAAGTGACTTCCACCGTCTTATCCTCTGGAGACATGATGTTGTAATAAATGCCATCGACTTCGAAGTCGTGAGCACTCATGGAGGTTGAACACAGCAATCCTACTGCTGAGAACAATAATGATTTTAAATTCTTCATAATTTTGATGTATTAAATTTAAAAAAATGATTTTCACTCAAAATATGAACACAAAAAAAGCGTGGAACCAACTGTTGTCCGTTCCACATTCTGAGGCTCTAGCAATTGCCTATTATCGCTGAACAGACAACGCCAGAGTCCACGCCGAATATGATAATAACCTTCCAACGCGACATCAGACTGCACCCGTAAGGGTACAATCTTGGCTGTCGCTCAAAGGATGGTATAACCACACCCTATGGACATCTACCGTTGCAAAGTTCAAGACGATAATACTGTAAATTTGCTAGATTTCAGAATGTCTTAAAACAGTGCGTAAGTAAACGCCTTTAATATGTCCGTCTCCTCTCCCACCCAATCTCCGCCCATAACTTAGATTCCGGTTTAGGGAACTTCGTTACGAACTTCGGCGTGGACACTCTGCACACGTTTGCACAGATACATGCAGGAAGACCTCGCAAAATTACGGATAAAATATGTATTTATCATAAAAAATCACAAAAAAAGAAAAAAATACATCAGATAATTAGGCATTTATGCGCATGGCGTTCGCGGAAGATATTGAGATTTTGTAGTGCTGAAACGGTATGCGTAGATGTTATAAAAGTGGAGTGGATGGCATTCGCTTTATAAATCCGAACGATTTACACAAAAACATGTTGGAAAATTATTTTCCACACCTCAACCCTTATACAATTTCAACGAAATTTCGAGCTTAAAAAAACTGTTATTTGTACTCTAAAAAACTCCATTTTTCCGAAAAATTAAAATGCAAAAAAAAATTAAGATTTTTTAACAAAACTGACAAATATCAGAAAATGCAAAGTTTTAACAATTATTAACTAAATAACGCCAAAATCGGAGGTTTTCGCGCTGAAATCGGTCGAAAAATTCATGACATCGGACTTACGAAAAACAACATCGGAGGTAATTTTAACAACATCGGACCTTGTTTTAACAACCTTTGAGGTTGTTTTTGCCATTTTTGGTCCCAAAAAAAGGGGAAACCGCGTGGTCTCCCCTTCCGTACTGCAAATATACAACATTTTTGAGCGAAATCCAAATTCGTTTTTTTCGCAATTTTAAAATATTTTAACAATTCAAACCTATGTTTGCTATCTCTGAGTTTACAATTTACATAGTGTTTTGTAAAGTCCATTTTCACGATTTTTTCATAAAATTAATGTTAAAATAAACTTTACCAACCATTACTATAACACACCGCTCTAATAAAAAACTACGCCGCAAGGAGCTACACCTACATTGTAAGTTGCACGATGACTACCGTCGGCTGCATAGTGATAAAGATAGCCGGGCGAAGTGTAGTCGTAAAGCGCAGCATTGGAAGTGATGAACACTTCGTCGGCGGCATTACACTGAATTGAATTGGGCATTGCGGGAAGTGGAACGTCGCTCAGGAAGTTGTCCGAGAGCAAACTATCGGTTGCGAGGCTGTACGTTTTGTAATAGTTGTGCGTTTCATAAGTAGTCCAGTCCGTAGCGGAATGAATAACGTAAAGACGGTCGCTCGCAAGCGCTATATAAGAGCCTTCGCAAACGTAAGTATAGTTTTTAGCCGCAGGATTTACTTTCAAAACCTTTGAAGCAATCGCTCCATAGTCGCCACGACAAACTGCGTAGATGTTGCCATCCTTTGAAGCACACAACTGTCCAGGATTCATCTCTACATCGATATATCCAAGCAAGGAAGCGTCCGAAATATTGAGTTCGGCAATGCGATAGCCGTTTTCGTAGGTAGGATAGTTGTAACCGTCCGATATGCTCACGTAGAGTTTTTCGCCCACCACTGCCATGTGGCACGGATTGGGGCCTACTTCAGTGCGCTCAATGAGTTCGAGCGTTGCTTCGTCGTAGCAGTTGACGTAGCCGTCGTTGCAACTCACAAAGATTTTTCCTTGCTCCACTACTACCATGTAGGGATAAGCCACTGTAAGCATGTCGGCCACCTTGTTTGTTGCTGCATCGATAATCCACAACACGTTTGAATCAAAGGCAGGCACGTAGATTTTTCCATTCGCAAGCGTAGCCGCCTGTGGCGAACCGCCCAGACTAATGCCACCATTGTTTGCTGAAAACGCATCAGTGAAGGTTTCTCCCGTCTTGAGGTCGATGGTCGTCAGCGCACCGTCAATACCATCGTAGTAAGATCCTTGATTGACTACTACAAGCTTTGCGTCCGAAGACACGGGGGGAAGATTTCCACCGTCGATGTTTGAATCACTGTCTGAACATGCTGCTAAGAAGAGCAAAAGGGGAAGAAGTTTTTTCATAATTGTTTTTAATTGTATAGATGTTATAGAAGCTATAGAATCTATAAATGCTATAGAATCTAATAAATTTTATGATTAAAAGCCCCAGCCTACTTTGAACATTACGTTGCGAAGGGGCATGGGATAACGACGAATTACTTCGTAGGACTTATCCAAAGCGTTGTTCAGAAACAAGCCTGTCGTCAGCACGCCTTTTCCGCAGGGAAAGTTGCGCAGTAGCGAAGCATTGATTTCGGCATAGCCCGAAAGGCGCGTTTGCGGAGCATGATTGTGAGTGCTCCAGCGCTCTGAGGCAGCAGTAAATCCTACATTTAAATTCACCCAGGGATTTTCCCACGTAATGCTTACGGCTCCGCTGTGTTGCGGCAGGTAGGCGGGTTGTTTTCCGTAATTATTATCAGCGGGCGAAGTGATGTCCTCGGCTTTTTGCAGAGAATAATTGGCAGCAACGATGAATAGATGCTGCGCATTCATTCTGCAATTTGCGTGCAACGTAGCATCCAATCCTGTAATCGTCACCTTTCCTCGGTTCTCCGTTCGCCACACAAACAGATTGTAGGGCACCGACGTAATGCGGTCGGAAATATCGTTGTAGTAGGCATCGACAGTGGCTTTGAGCGCAATGTTTCCTACGTTTTCCTGCCACGTAATACCTCCGCCCACCTGGCGCGTGCGCTCGGGCTTGAGTTGCGCTGTTCCTAAGTGGTAAAAATAGTTTTCGGAAAAGGTGGGTTGACGGTAGTAGTCCTTATAGAAAGCCCTGAACGCGAGTCCGTATTCATCCTTTCTGTAAACAGCAGAAACGGAGGATTGCCACTTGTGCATTCCCTGCGCTGCCTGTTGGAGCGCCTCGCTATGTTGCCGTGGCACCTTGTTCCAAACCTGATGTGCCACCATTCGTGCGGTAGCCGTCCATCGCTTTTGTTTGTAACGCAAGGAAAGCGCCTGCATCAAAGTATTTCGGCTCACACCATCGGCAGTAGCAATGTGTGTTGACAAATGATTGTAGAAATAGTCGGCGGCATAAGCCACAGTCCACGCCTCGCTCAATCTGTGCTCGGCTCCGGCAGTAGCATAGAATTCGTGCTGACGATAGCGCTGCCGCAATGCGTGGGGCGGATATTGAGGATCGTCGTCAGTATAAACCGTGCTTTGTCCTTGCATCTTTACGGCTGCCGAAAGGTGCGTCCGCTTCCATCGCCCATCATACGCCGACTGAAGAAACCACAGCGCATCCTTCACGGCTTCGTGGTTCACATTGTTGTAGAGCACCACCGCACCGGGCAATTCATTGTTGTTATAAGCGTAGTAAAACTTCGAACGCAACTCGTGAGCGGCGCCCAAACGGTTGTTCATCCAGAGTTCGCCCACTGCGTTTCGGATGCTGGAATTGTTGCGACGCGCCTTTTCCGACAAACTACCGTTATCTATGTGGAAGGAGTAATTGTTGTTGCGAAAATAATAGCGCGCATTGCCGCCAAAGCTCAAACTGCGATTCAAGTTTTTGCTAAACGCTATCGAAGGATTCACCAGTTCCCAATGTCCTGTCTGAAGATTTGCCGTAAACGAATCCTTCACCTTACTGTTTTGCGTATTGACAAACAGAGTGGCTGCCGAAAGCGTTTTTACGGGAGCAAGCAAGGGCGCAACGTCACCTATGTCCAACCTTATCGCCTTGATTTGCTCGTAAGCAAATTTTCCGATATCCACAGCCCCACTCTGCGTTGATGCCATCGGCAGTCCATCGTAGCACACCGTGGTATGCGCAGCCCCAATGCCTCGCACACTGACCGTTTTCAACCCTCCGGCTCCACCATAATCGCGCACATTGATGCCTGCCACATGGCGCAGCGCAGCCGACAAATCAGTAGCTGCTGTGCGACGCAATTGCAGCGTGTCGAGTCCAAACGAAGGTACGGACGACTGAAGCAAAGCATCCTTACGACGCTCCACCTTCACCGCTTCGCCTAACACATATTCTGTAGTAGCTTGTGCCACCATCTGCAACGAAACTAAAGCAAAGATGGCGGCGCATGCACCCTTCTGAAAGATGCATTCGTACATCGAATTATAAAATATTTTGAAAGCAACACCTATTCTTAAACAACTCCTTAAAACCAACAAGTTGGTCTGCGTTCACAATATAAGAATAAGTACCACTTTTGCCAAAACTTTGGTTTCCTCGAACCAAATTCAGCGGATTTAACTTACAGAGGGGCAGGTCTTCTGACTCGTTCTTGTAAAATGAACCTTCTCAAGATGCAGGTGATGACAAAATTTGTGATTTTATCATCACCCTGCATCTTAATGGCATATCTCATCTTACGACAAAAGAACATACAGCAGCGGGACTGTACAGGATTCTCACCTGTTTCCCTTTTCATTGCCTCTTTAAAGGCAACACCACCTCTATTTATAGAGTACAGAGTTTAGAGTACAGAGAACAGAGTACAACTAACCATCCGGATGGTTTTCTCATTTCTCATTTACTTCTCCTACTTATACTCCAACACTTCGCGCTCACCGCGCAAAACTGCAAAGGCATTTTCAGCCATCGCCAACATTTCGTCCTCACCGGGATATACACGCACCGGAGCCAAAAACTCTACGCGCTCCTTAATCTTGTCCGTTATATACGAAGAATAAGCCAATCCTCCTGTGAGCAAAATGGCATCGACCTTTCCAAACATCACCGCACCTTGCGCAGCAATGCTTTTTGCCACCTGGTAGCACATTGAATCGACCACCAACTTTGCCTTCTTGTCGCCGGCTTCTACGCGCTCCATCACCTTGCGCACATCGCTCGTGCCCAGATGAGCTGCTACGCCTGCCTTGCCCACAATGCGCTTCATAATTTCGTTCTTCGTATATACACCGCTATAGCAGAGCGAAATCAAGTCGGAAGTAGGGAGTGTACCTGCGCGTTCGGGGGAGAAGGGACCTTCGCCGTCGAGCGCGTTGTTCACATCCACAGCCTTGCCGTGTTGATGCGCTGCTACAGAAATACCGCCACCAAGATGAGCTACAATGAGGTTGTAGTCCTCATACTTTCCGCCTTCTTCCTTGGCAAAGCGGAAAGCTATAGCACGCTGATTGAGCGCATGCCAAATGGAGCGGCGCGGCATGAGTGTAGAACCCGTGAGGCGCGCTTCGTCGCAAAGTTCGTCCACCGTAACAGGGTCAGCCGTCAGCGCACGACAGTCGGGCATCATGTGTGCCAATTCGTAAGCAATCAAGCATCCCAAATTGCAGGCATGCTTGCGCTGCGCGTTTATCATGTCGAGACGCAACTGCGCATTCACTTCGTAAACACCACCCTGTGTGGGCTTACCGATACCACCACGACCGATGACTGCATCAAACTCTAATGCCACACCGTGGTTTGAAAGGCAATTCAGGATAAACTGCTTACGATAATCATATTGGTCGGTCACTCGAACAAAGCGCGACAGCTCTTCTTCCGAGTGCTGAATGCTCTCTACAAACACCTTTTCGCCGTCCTGATAAACGGCTATCTTCGTTGTAGTAGAACCTGGATTTATAGCAAGAATTTTCACTATATTAATTGTGTTTTGTTAGTAAACAAGTTGTTAGGTACAAGTAGACGAGTGAGGTTAGACTTGACCGCTGGCTTGCACGCAGCATAGTCTTAAAACCTTAAAACCTCATAACCTTAAAAAATTTTTACGCCAACGCCACAGCGATGCTGTAGTACTTCGTGAGTTCGCTATCTCCTCTCGACGAAAGCACAACGGGACAGTCGGGACCCTGAAGCACACCCGCTATTTCGGCACCTGCAAAGAGGGGCATCGTTTTGTAGAAAGCATTGGCTCCTTCAATGTCGGGGAAAATGAGTGCATCCGCCTTTCCTTCGAGCGGACTGTTGATGCCCTTGATGTCGAGCGCTTCCTTATCCAGTGTGCAACGCAAGTCCAGCGGACCATCGAGCAAAATGTTGCCCCACTCGCCTGCCTTCGAGCGCTCTATAAGCGGAGCGTAGGTCAGCGTATGCGGGAATTTTTCGCCGGCAAACTCTGTGCAGTGAAGCATGGCTATGCGGGGTTGAGCAATCTCAAATTTTCTACACATCGCAGCTAAATAGCCAATCTGCGCAGCGCGCTGCTCTTCCGTGGGATAAGGCAATACGGCAGCGTCGCTCATCAGGAGCAAACGTCCCAAAGCAGGAATCTCCATCACCGCAACGTGCGACATGACGCGACCCTTCTGCAAAATACCCTCCTCCTTATTTAATATAGCGCGCAGCAATACGTCGGTATTGATAAGCGCCTTCATCATGGCTTGCGCTCTGCCCTCACGCACGGCTTTTACCGCCAGGCGAGCAGCGTCAACAGCGTCGGTAGCATATTCAAAGGCTATGCGGTCGGCATATTCCTCCCAATCAGCAGGCAAGGGCATCGATTCGCGCTGACCAACCAGCAACAAACTCACCCATCCTTCGCGCAAAGTTCTGAACACAGCATCCACCGTGTGCGCATCATGCGGCCATACTACCACCAGACATTTTCTTTCTCGCTGTTCGGACAAACGAGCTATCAAAGATTTAAACGATGTAATCATCTTTTAAAGAATAGTTTTGATTTATGCAGCAAAATTACAAAAAGTTTGTGTACCTACTATCTACTTCATTCATTTAAATTATTTAGTAATTAAACTTTACTTTTTTAAAGAACAATAATAGAGCAATATTAGCATTCCGCAAGGTAGCTATGCTCTGTCCTTATTATAAGATGAGCAATAGAGATTGCGAAGTTGATGAGCGTAAGCGAATAAAACCATCCGGATAGTCAGTTGTACTCTGTTCTCTGAACTCTGTACTCTAAGTTAAGTTTTCCACAAATCCCGAGTTATCCCACTCCTCTTTATAAAAAATTATTTCTATTAGTAAATTTTATAGGTAGGAATAATTGAAAATATGATAATGCTGATATTGGTGTGTGGACAGCGTGGATAAGTAGGGAAAGCCTGTATTTTCGATATGATTAACAATCGTTTACAAAAATTAGAAATTGTTGAAAAATTGAGGATAAAGCGTTGTTTACATTGATTATACGGTGGAGGATAAGTGGATAACCCAACTACTCGCTCCGACCTCTCCCCTTCTCCGTTTTCCACGGACTTATTCCCGACTTTTGTGCAGCTTATCTACATAGTTATACACAGGGCGGAAATAAATGCAACTGCTATATTATTTCCTTTATATATGACGCTGAAAGTGTCACCGCTAAAAAAAACAAGTACACTTCAATGCACCCGGAGGATTCATGCGTGGGTAAGTGCACCCAGAGTGGGTGCGCCAACACTTTGCTATTCATTATTTGTTGCTCGGGCGCCCAGGGGGATTCGCTTCGCTCAAATGCCCCGTTATCGAGCGGAGACACCTTCAACGTCTTTTCTGCCATCCGGATGGTGCGAGCATGTTCGCAAAAGTCTGTGTAAGTCCGTGAAGTCTGTGTGAAAAAACAAAGCAGTTTTTTGTTATAGGAATATATTTTTAAGGTTTTAAGGCTGTGCAGCGATGCCCTCCTTTAACTTTATGCAAATATACATCATTTTTCAGCGAAATCCAAATCTGCATTTCGCGCCATTTTTACAAAAGTTAACAGTTTAGCACTCTCTTTTGCTATCTTACACTTTACAGAAATGACCATTTTTGCGATCTATTTTTTGAGGCAAAAATCCAAATGCACGAAAATAATCAAAGCAGAAAATGAAGCGTATTATCTTTTTTATAGCACTAAATCGTTATATATCACACTTTTTATATTTTTTATTAAGCGTAACTACAAAAAAAGTCGTAATTTTATAGTCCGAAAAGTAGAATTACTACATCATTTATTTTAAATATGAAGAAAACTTTTCTCCTTATCAGCGCTGCAATCTGCTCATTCTCAGCAATTGCTCAGGAAGAAGAAATGCAGAAGTGGGACGCCAGAATTGACGCACTGATGACACGCAACGCCAAAAGCATGACCACACTGGCTACATCGTCGGCAGAACTCCAGGAAAAAGTCATGATCAACACCGACGACGTTGCAGCAGTAGCTCAACGCATTGAAAATGCCGGTTACTCCACAACCATTCTCACAGAAACTATGCTCACAGCCGACATCCCCGTTTCATTTGTACCAACAGTAGCAGCAATGGACGAAGTTGTCTTTATTTCAGGTTCAAACCAAATGAAGACCTTTACCGACAAGGCTGTTAAGTTGATTGGTGCCGACTCAGTGCACAATGGCACAAAACTCGAAACGCCCTACACCGGCAAAAACGTGATTGTCGGTATCATCGACCAAGGTTTTGAATTTGGCCACGTGGCATTCAATGACAGCGACCGTAAATCTCGCGTGCACTCTTACTGGGACCGCAAGGCCTATAAAAGCACCCCAACAACCACACTTCCCAAAGGAGGTGAAAACGACAACACACGAGGCCATGCCACTCACGTAACATCAATCGCGGCAGGCTCAAAAGTGAGCGATGCCAACAGCACCGGTATGGCACCCGAAGCTACAATCATCATGGTGTCAAGCCTTTTGGAAGACAACGAAGTCGCTGAGGACGTAAAATACATCTATGACACCGCAAAGGAACTCGGTATGCCCTGCGTCATCAACATGAGCTTCGGCGGTCAAATCGGCCCTCACGATGGTACATCCAACTACAGCAAGACACTCAACAGCTACATTGACAAGGGTGCAGCCATCGTTATCGCAACAGGAAACGATGCCAACTCCATCTGCCACACTGCTCACACCTTCACCGAAGACAACGAAGTGCGCTATGTGTTCTTCAACAACACGGAAACCACAAACTACATCGACATCTGGGAACAAACTGCCAATGCAAGAAAGCACCTCACAGTTGAACCCTGCTATTATTCTCAAACAAAAAGCACTGTCACTGTCGGCAAGAGCAACTTCCCATCTGGACTGGACATCAAAGACGCTGTCTATTCTTCAAACAGAAAGCAGAACATCAATATCTACAACTCAGTAGACCAGATGCGAAAAAACTGTGGCGAAGACGCTCTTTTCGGTATTAAAATCACCGGCAAAAAGGGTGCATCATTCCACTTGTGGACTACGGTTGGCGACATCTATCGTCCATTGGCATTCAACACCGCAGGCATCACAGCCAATATGGTGCTCTCGGGCGACAACCGCTACACAGTATGCGACAACGCCTGCACAAAAAAGAGCATCGCTGTAGGTTCTTATAACTCCGGCACATACAGATGGACACCCCTTAAAGGAGGCGGCGATCTGAAGTTGCCTTCGTTCAGCGAAGCCGGTGCAATAAGCGACTTCAGCAACATTGGTCCTACACTCCTCGAAGGTATTGTGAAGCCCACAGTAGTTGCTCCCGGCGCCATGATTCGCGCTGCCTACAATCAGCACAGTAAATCATTCAATGGCAACGTAGAACAGGACGACTACATAACTGACAAAATCACAGTCAAAGTGCCACACCCGGCCATCCCAACACTGACAACAAACGAATACTACTATTACGGCTTGATGCAAGGCACATCAATGTCAACCCCTGTTGTCACCGGAACCATCGCACTTTGGCTCGAAGCCAACCCCAATTTGACACACGAACAGTTAATCCAGATTTTCAAGGAAACTTCAAATCAGGACGCCTACACCAAACAAGATGGTCAAGACTATTGGGGCTACGGCAAGCTTAATGCTTACAAAGGATTGGTAAAAGCACTCGAACTGAAAAACGCATCGGGCATCGAAGAAGTCGTCAATTCCGAAACGCCCGTGAGCATCCTGATGGAAAACAACGAGTGGCGCTTACTCTTCAACAACAACGAAACATTCGCTAATATCCGCATTTGCGACCTTAACGGACGCCTCGTTGAACAACGCGTGCTGAATCAAGTGAAATGTGGACAAGAAGAAGTTGTCAGCATGACGGGATTGCCAACAGGCATTTACCTCATCAGCATCGAAACTACAAAAACTCAGACTACACGCAAAGCAGTCGTGAAATAATCCACACAATATTTAAAGAGTAGCGGGCAAAATGAAAATCATTTTTTCAACATACAACGCAAAGTTCATTTTTTCAACCATTTGACCGTCTGTTTCCTTAAAAACACTTTCAAGGAAATCTTAAAAAAACGCAATTTCGCAGTGGAAATTTGAAATTAACTCATTGACACATATATCTATTGTAATGGAAACATTCAAATTTAATCCACGAATTGTTCGCGACTAGCGCAATTACAGCAAGGAAAAATTTGCCGCCGATGCAATGGCAGGCCTTATCGTGGGAATAGTAGCACTTCCTCTCGCCATCGCTTTCGCCATTGAAGCCAGCTCCGGTGGCGACGCCAATCACACCATTGGTCCGGTAGCAGGGATTCTTACAGCCATCATTGCCGGCTTTATAATTTCTGCTCTCGGCGGTAGCCGCGTTCAAATCGGAGGTCCAACGGGCGCTTTCATTGTCATAATTTATGGTGTTGTTGCTCAATTTGGCATCACAGGTCTTATGCTGGCCACAATCATGGCAGGCTTTTTCCTGGTACTTCTCGGATTATTCCGTTTAGGCACCATTATTAAGTTCATACCTTACCCCATTATTGTTGGGTTTACCAGCGGAGATACCTTTTTTTTGTTTATGTCATAACAAATTCTTCGACGGGCTTACAACAGCCCAGAGCCTCGTGTGCCCAATATATATAATGGGTGGGCATCATCTTCATGCGCCAAAATTCACTGTCCTGCGTCAAAACACGGACTTACCATTGCCTCAGTCGTCAAGACACTTTTTAGAGCTACCGTTTCGCTCGTCAGGCCTTGACCATGTTTGAGAAATCTGTCACATTCCTGAAGCAGGCGGCATGGGATTTTAGCCACTCATCGTCCTTGTTCCACCATTGCGACGCATTGATTGCGCTGATTTCGGCTTCACTGAATCGATAGCGTATCACCTTAGCCGGAACGCCTCCTACAATAGCGAAAGGCGGCACATCCTTTGTCACTACGGCTCCCATCGCCACGATAGCGCCATCACCATGGTGATGCCACCCTTTAGCGTAACGCTCGAACCTTTCCAGACGTCATTGCCTATCACAACGGAATGCCCGTTTACGCTGAGTTCTTCTTCAAAAGCATTTTCAGCCACAAAGGAAGAATTCGTCTGCCTGGCTGTGCTGTAAAACACCGGTGAAG
Organism: Bacteroidaceae bacterium; assembly: GCA_017425985.1. Classification (GTDB taxonomy): domain Bacteria; phylum Bacteroidota; class Bacteroidia; order Bacteroidales; family Bacteroidaceae; genus Alloprevotella. Next base: position 12,083 of record JAFOWI010000013.1, read on the forward strand.
TCGACACGAATGTACTCGAAGGATGCGCATAGACCTGCACTACAACGTGCGCTGCAATGCTGCAGAAGTAGGAAACTTCTGCAGCATTGCAGCGCACAATTGTTGGCAATATACGTGTGTCGGCCAATTTTTGCACCGGCTATGTTGGTATGCGCACCAATCACGTTGTAACCGACCAGGCTGGTGGCTTTGTCAAAATGCACTTTCTTTTTTAAGGTAACATTTTTGGGCAAACGGCGTTTTGCACAGAATTTCCAGAAGGAACGCGAAACGCGCTCATAGGTCTTTTTGTTATTATCCTTCAGAATTGTAGAACAAATTTACGATAAAGGCTATTGTGGCAGGCAATATCGCAGCCTGCTCTGCCGCTTCGTTTGGCGATTATTGCATAACTTTCTTGCCATTGCGGATAAAAACACCTTTCGCAGCAGGTTGTGCCACGCGACGTCCGCTAAGGTCGTAGTAAACCGCTGTTTTGTCCTGCTCCATTGTAACGGCATCAATTCCTGTGGTCGACAATTGTGTCTGTGCAGCATTGACAATCTCTCCGGTAGCCACGTCGATGAGCATTGCCACAATGCGCACATTGCTGTAATTGCTAATGCCACTTGCTTCAAACTTATGCTCAAAAGTGTAGGATGCTCCGGCTTCAACAGCAGTGGGCACCGATGCCGGAATGCCATAAACCTCACCAGCAATACTGCGTGCCACGTCGTCAAAAACGAATGGTGCAATATATTGTGGCAATTCAGCAAAGCCATCTAAGGTGTAGCCCGTGTTGCCGCTATAATAGTTGGCCTGATAGGGTCCTGTCACTCTGTCTTCGACCGCAACAAAGGCGATGCGATAGTCCAAATCCGACTTGCTTATGGCAAAGCGCGTTGTAGCCTTCGCTATAATCTTGTCGGCTTCATGATGTGCCACTACGCTGATGTCTGCAATGGTTTCTTCGCCCTGTTCTTCAAGAAAGGCTGTTTCAACGCCACCACTTCCCATTGTGAAATCGTATTTCCCGGTTTCGTTCGTAAGCACCATTGGTGCCACCATGTGCTGACGATTGACATACATGGAGGGGAACGACGAAAATTTGATTTCATCGCTGTAGCCATTCACGTGGAAATCATCGTCGTAGTGCACGGCAATACCAATGAACTCTTCAGGATATTTTTTCTTCATGCGTTCCATGGCAATTATGCCTGTCGGGCAATAGCCACACCACATACCAGTACCTTTTTCTATCACGATGCGGCGATAGGGGTCGAACAACATGGGAAGCGTGTATGCCTTCAACGTGTCGGGCAACCATTCGCCCCACTCTACCCATATTTTATAATTGATAGTGTCGCCGGGAATTGTGGCAAACTCTTTGTCAAATTCAAATTCAAAGGTTTCGCCGGGCTTAACCAGCGCGTCACTGCAATCTATTTTAAGGGGTTCGCCTTCCACATCAGCACACACGCTGAATGCACTGAGTTCTCCTGCGCCATTGTTCTTCAACGCTCCGCCCAGCTTTGCAGTCTGCGTGCCGTAGATAAACTTATCCCAACTGCTGCTGAGGTCAATGGTGCCCTTGCTGCTCTGCACTTTAATGTCGTCGATGGCAAGGATTTCGCGCTGCAGGCTTTTGTTGACAAATGCGATATAAACGTATTGATTGGCAAACTGCCCTAATTTGACTTCGTGGGCAGTCCAGCTATTGACACTTTCGCCCTCTATTCTAAATACAGGTTGTCCTTTGAAATCTTCGGGACGGTTGCCTTTTGTGCTGACGTAAACTTCGTAGGTGTCGCCCTCGTCGATTGACTCACACACCGACTGCGCACGCCATGTGAGCACAGCATCGCTTGCGAGGATACGCACCTGAGGTGTCACCAGCCAGTTGCTGGCAGCAATATTTTCAACGCCGCTCTGAATTTTGTGTTTCGACGTACTTGCAGCGTAGCGATTGCTCTTGCCACTCTCTTTCATGCACATCCACGACACGCCGTTAGCCAAGCCCAATTGCACCATTGTGAAATGGTGTTCGCGACCATCCAGGTCGTGGGTAGTATAGCCTTCCGGCATTCCGGCTTCAAAGCCGGTTGAGAGCGAAACCTCCAGTTCTGCCTGTGCAGCAGCAGCCAGCACGAATGTTGAAAGCACGGTAGCAAGTGCTTGTTTTTTCAAATGATATAATTTCATAAAGATTCTTTCACTTTTTACAACAGCCCTAATGCCTTGAGCCTGTCATGACGTCAAGTCATTAAAGCAACTCACAGACCACGACACGGAGGTGAAGTGGTCTGTGAGTTATATTCCATTGATTATTTCTTCATAAACTTGCCACATACGCTCTTGCCATTCTGAACGGCCTTATAGAGATATGCGCCTGAATTCAAATGGTTCACGTTGACATTATTGCCTGCAGCTCGAAGCACCAGACGTCCGCTCATGTCATAAACCGCTGCGCTCTGTGTTGAAGCACCAAACTTCAATTGCGCACCATCGAATTTAACATCGTCCGAATTGTCGTTAACGTCGCTGATAGCGTCCACCAAATTCAAATCCTTCTTAGCAAGACGGTAGAGGCCGCTGTTGTTGTCCTGTGAGTAGGCAGCCAAATAGATATACTCGGCATCGGTCTTAATTCTCATTGGAGTGAAGTCGCCTTCGTTGTAAGGCAATCCTTCGTTCACACATTCCCAGATGTAGCCACCATCCTGAGTATAGTAGAAGCCCTTAGTCTGCATACCAATGTAGAGCGCAGAACCGTCTGAATGCATCGCGCGGATGTTGCAGTCATAGTCTTCAGTAGCATGGTTGCCAAGTTCGCCCCATACGCCGTTTTCGTCCAAAGTGACGATGAAAGGTGTGCCTGCATCAAAGTTAGGCGTGCTGCGACCAGCGCAGAACTTGCCTTCATAGATAGCACCAACAGCCATGAAGTTACTGTTAATGTCAAGTGTTTCCCAAGAATTTGTTTCGGGGAGATACTTGAACACGCAGTAAGTACCGAAGGCATACAAATCGCCGTTGTAAACCATCATATTATAAATATTCTCAACAAATCTTGTGTCGTTCTTGTCAGCCTGGAGTTCTTTTGTCTTTCCACCTTTTCCGGGATCAAACTTCAAAGTTTCCACATCGGTAGCCACCCATGTTTCACCATTGTCGGCCGAATAAACGATACCGCCACCTGTAAAGTCGCCAACGAACAACTTGTCATCGTAGATTGCCATGCTATAAGCTAAAGCATATTCCAGATTTTCTTCGCCCAACACGTCGACCACCTGATTCTGGTAGCTCAACATTTCCCATGTTTCGCCACCGTCGTTTGAACGTGCCACACGGCAAGCACCGGCAGCTGCAAAAATGTATTCGTCGTTTTCAATAAAATAGTTGTAACAGTAGTCTTTCGCACCGGTCTTGGTCCATGTTTCACCCTTATCCTTTGAGATGTAGATGCCACCATAGGTTGCATAAGTATTCCAGTCAAACAAAAGGTCGGCCATCAACAAGTTACCAGTCTTGGTAATGAAAAAGTCATTGGTGCCGGGAAAGTCGTGAATCTTTTCCCACTTTGGAGTCTGCGCATACAATGCAGAAGCAAAACATGCCACTACAGCAACCACCAAACACTTAAAAAGTTTGAAAGTGTAGTTTAATTTCATAAGTCTAATTTTTTTAGTTTGTTAATATATTTAAAGTGTGTATTGTTTGCAATAGAACAATAGCAGCCACAAGCAGCCAATTCTTCCATAAATTGCGCCAACAGGCTTCTATTACAACCGCAAAATTAACACAAGACCTATAATTAACGAACTTTATTGCATTTTTTTTGTTGTTTTTTACAAAAAAGTTGCAGCACACTCTAACATGAAACCTAAAATATGACAATTCGGCCTCTTGAAAACTGAGAAATTTGACTAACACTTTCCGAAAAATTGTGACATCTCTTGCTGCAAAGCAACAACACCGCTTAATATGAATTCAGGACTGATTCTTGCGATTTCAAGCCTTGATTTCCTGACATTTGTCATAAAAAATGTTTAGTGTGAAATATCACAAGAATAGTCATCACCTCACTATCATAGAGGCGACATTTTCTGTTCCGATGACGCTTTTCAGGGGCTGATAATTGGTGTTTTTTCAATTCTGGAGTAAAATATTTATAGAATTCGTCTAAAATACAGAAGATTTCAACTAATTTTATATAAGTCATAGGAGTGAATGTTTTTTACGTAATTATTTGATTTACAACTATAAATTTACTAAAAATATTTCACTCCTACATTTTTTTGGACGTATTCTTATATCGAATTCACGTTAACAGAAGTTAAAGTTTTAAACTTTTTTACTTTTTGAGTGACGTTAACAGATGTTAAAAAAACTTGACAAAACATTGTCAAGTTTTTAGTAGACGAGGTACAAGTAGACGAGATGGTTAGAGTCGAATGCTTGTTTGCATTCCGCATGGCAGTTGTGCTCTGTACTCTTAAATGCTGCATAGCCTTAAAACCTCACAAGTGAAGCGACCTCACAACCTCATAACCTTATAACCTCATCAAATTATCTTAGCGAAGTATATATTATTTTTGAAAGAAA
>JAFOWI010000148.1 GCA_017425985.1 Bacteroidaceae bacterium
GAAAGGATGGTTATCAATGAAAGTTGACCAGGTTATCCGGCTGCTGGAAGCAGGTTATTCAAAGGAAGAAATTCAGCAGATGGACCAGGGGAACCAGGAAACCGCGAAACAGGAACCAGCTGCGGAACCGCAGGAACCGGAAACGGAACCGGCAGCAGCTGAACAGGATCCGGCCAGCGCGCCGGAAGAAAAAGGACCGGCAGAGCCGAAGCCGAAGTAATCTGGCGCAAACAGAGATTCTTACCACCATCTTCTGTGTTCGCCAACATTTCCATTACGTAAGCATTGTTCAACATTGAGTTGTTGAGCAACACTCGTTTCTGATTTTTGCTCAGTTCTTCGTAAGAAGAAACACCCCAAGAGTTGTTTCTAAAGAACTCTTCCCAAGCCGAATCGGGGGCAACAAACATTGTCTTGCTACCCGTCTTCGAAAGCACTTCTGCATACTCGAGGTCTTCAATAAGCTTAACCACAGTCTGGAAATTACCTCTTCGACTGAGTTCGTGATAAAGACTCTGACCGAGGAATGAGGGCGCATTGTCCTCATAGTCCTTCAAGTGGAAGTCGTCGTCCGAACAAGAAGTAAAGTTGACTGTTGAAAGCAGTGTCGCACCAAGCAACACCTTGCCCATTTTGCTAAAATGGTTTTTCATACGCATCAATCTAATAAAATAATTATATTGTTTTAGAATTTTTCGTTATTCCACACACATATATACACTATGTGGGATTGTGGCAAAATTAATAGTTTTTTGTTAAATAGCCTTGACATTTACCTACTTTTTCATAAAATAGGAGCAAAATATCCCGAAAAAGGATGTTCAAATGTTAAAATTTGCTACTCTTATGAAAATTTTGACAGAATATGACAATTTTTAAAAATTTGTTAATTAAATGTTAAAATTTCTCATTTCAGGCACTTCAATTTGTAACAAAAAAGTCACAAAATAATGATGTATCTCTACTATAATTCAAACGATTAAAAAGAAAAACGCATCAAACTAAACGCGCCATAAATCTCGCACCGTAAAATCGCGCACACCCCTACGATTCTGCGCAATTCTCAGCGCTCGAAAAGCAGCTGTGACTAAGCTCTACTCGCGCAACAAAGCTCCAGCCACGCATCGATAGCCTTGATACGTAGCGCGACGGCGCAACTCCTTCTTGACCATTTCGACAAACTGATAGTTCTTCACTCCCCAATCGGGCGCAAGCAACAACTCCTTTGGCGACTGCGACGTGAAGCGCTCAACGGCGATGCGCGTAGTGAGGCGCTCCAGAAAATCAGCAACCAAACGTACGTATTCCTCAACTTTGAACAGACGAAAATCTCCGGGAGCATCCTGAAATTCGCGCGCCATCCTCGTACCGCGCACGATTTGCAACTGATGTAACTTCAACGTATCGAGCGGTAAACGCGAAATCTCATCAGCCTGAGCCACAATCGCGTCCCAATCCTCTCCGGGCAACCCCAAGATGAAATGAGCGCCCACAGGTATGCCCCGAGCAGCAGTTCTGCGGATAGCATCGACAGACTGCTGATAAGTGTGGCCACGATTCACACGCTGCAAAGTAGTATCGCTGACTGTCTCAACGCCATATTCAACCAATACAAAGCTACGCTGCGCAAGGTCAGCCAAATAATCGAGCAAATCGTCACTCACGCAGTCGGGGCGCGTACCTATAACAAGTCCGACAACGTCGGTCACAGCCAAAGCCTCTTCATAAAGTTGCTTCAATCGTTCCAGCTCAGCGTATGTATTGGTATAAGCCTGGAAATAAGCCAAGTAACGCATCGTCGGATATTTGCGAGCAAAGAAAGCCTTACCCTCCTCAAGCTGCTCTGTGACAGATTTTTGCGTAGCGCAGTAGTCGGGGTTGAACGTTTGATTATTGCAATACGTACACCCACCTACCCCAATCGACCCGTCGCGGTTGGGGCACGTAAACCCGGCATTCACCGAAATTTTCTGAACCTTGAAAGCAAAGTGCTTCTGCAAGAAACACGAGAAATCGGTATATAAATATTCTTTCATCATCAATCTCATCAATCAATAAGACATAGGGGCGGGCTGCGACGTTCGGATTTTACTAATTCCTGTACATCTGCCACCTTATGCAAAAATACTAAATTTTAACAGAACTAAACAATTATACACAGATTTTATAAGCAAAAATTCTTCGATTGAATGCCAAAATCGAAGCAATGAGCAATACCTGAATCACACAAAAACGAGGTGCATGAGCACAGAATTTCAGACCTTCGCAAAGTAGGGAAATCGCGCATATTTTTCGAGCGTAAAACCCTCAAATTTGTTTACAAATTTTAACAATTTGACAAATATCAGAAAATGCGAAGTTTTAACAATTATTAACTTTCTGGCGCCAAAATCCGAGGTTTTCGCGCCGAAATCGGTCGAAAAAGTCACGACATCGGACTTCGTAAAAACAACATCGGAGGTAATTTAAACAACATCGGACCTTGTTTTAACAACCTTTGAGGTTGTTTTTGCCATTTTTGGGCACTAAAAAAGGGGAAACCTTGCGGTTTCCCCTTCCGTACTGCAAATATACAACATTTTTGAGCGAAATCCAAATTCGCTTTTTTCACGATTTTAAAAGATTTTAACAATTGGGCACTACGTTTGCTATATCTGAGTTTACAATTTACGTAGTGTTTTGCAATGTCCGGTTTCACCCGATTTTATGCGATTTTGCGCATATTTGGACAAAAATCGAGGTGCCCAAATATTGACTCCGCACTGCTTTGATGGGTCAAGAAAGCTGGATGTTGTACTTCAGCGCCATCTTTCGCAGATTGATGATGCCGTAGCGCATACGTCCCAAAGCGGTGTTGATACTTATCGACTTCAAATCTGCTATTTCGCGAAACGTTTTGTCGTGGAAATAATGCATCATGACGATTTCCTTCTGGTCGGAAGGCAGATGATTGATGAGCCGATGGAGGTCGGTCTCCACCTGTTGCACATCCTGCTTCATCTGCTCATGGGTGTCGGCCAGTTTTACGGAGTTAAAGAGGTCGTAGTCCACCTCGTCGTTCGACACAAAGCGCTCGTTCTTCTCCACACGAAACTGATCTATGACTAAATTGTAGGCAATGCGCGAAAGCCAAGGGAAGAAGCGCCCAGTCTCCACGTATTTGCCATCGCGAATCGTCATAATAGCCTTGACAAACGTTTCCTGAAAAATATCGTCTGCCAAATCTTCGTTGCGCACCGCAAAAAGTATGTTAGAATAAAGCTTGTCCTTATAGCGCTCCAACAACACATCGAAAGCCTCGTCAGTACCCGAAGCATACATGCTCACCAACTCGTCGTCGGCGAAACTTGTGAATCGTTTCATTACTTTACTTATGTTTTGATTAAGCGTAAAGTAGTTCGATAGGCTATAAAGTTTTAAGTAAATAATACATTATGATGAGCAAATCTTAGCGCTGCGCATCAACTTAACGCTGCAAAGTTAATATATTTTCGGCTCACACAAAATAATTTGCCGAAAAAATCGTTGTTCGCAAGAAATTAGCTACGTCCTTAAAACAAGCGCACCCCATGCAAAGCCTTATTGCATGGGGAGCGTAAGCAAAGAATCCTCGGGCGGGAGTAGCGGTTCGGGAACCGTAACCAAGGGCATTGTGAGCGCTGCACAAACGCGGTCCTGAAAATCTCGGCCATGGGAAGCACGCACCAATCCCTGATTCATAATGGCAAAACAGAGCAAATGTCCGTTGGGCGCAATGCAATAGCCGGCCAACGTGCTGACAGCTGTGACAGAGCCCGTCTTGGCGCGCACATTGTTGTAAGAGAGGGTTGACCTCATACGCTTCTTGAGCGTGCCATCCACTCCGGCAATGGGGAGCGATTCAAAAAGCGCCGCATAGACGGCAGGCTGAGTATGAGCATAGCGCAGATAAGCCGCAAGCAGTTGTGGCGTAGCATAATTATAGAGCGAGAGTCCGCTACCATCCGCTACCTTAAAATGCTTTGGATTGAAGCCCAACGAATCCGTAAGCGCCTCGATATGGTCAACGGCATCGGAAGCCGAAGCATAGGGCCGACCCTGGCGCGCTGCAAGCTGATAGAACACGGATTCGGCACAAAGATTGTCGCTCTCCTTCATCATCGGGCGGAGCACCTCAGTAAGCGGACGCTTCACGTGGCAGAGCAACACTGCATTGGCCGGCATGGATCGCACCGTGCGCACACGCCCCTTGAACTTAATACCGGCAGCCTGGAGCTGACGCTTGAAAGTAGATGGAAAACTGAGCGTGCCGTTGCAATAGAGCGGACGCAGCAGCTTGTCGTCGTCGTCCCAGCACCACCCGGAACCGCGCGAGAGGGTGTCCTTAATAGAAAGGTCGATGAGCAAGTCGCCTCGGACTTCATCAATCCCACGACTGCGCACAGCCTTGACAAACGCTTGGATGTCGGTAGCCGAAAACAGAGGGTCGAAGCCTGCCTTCACAATCAAATTGCCCTCAAAACGTGCTCCGCTCTGACTACCGTTGAGATAGAGCGACGTAGTAAAATTATAGTCGCTGCCCAAATAGTGAAAAGCGGCGATGGCTGTGAAGAGTTTCTGACAGGAAGCGGGGCGCATCAGCTGCAGAGGGTTGTGGGCGTAAAGAAGTGTGTCGGCAGTCAGGTCGTGAACGACGAACCCGAGCTGAGTGTGCTGCAACAACGAATCGCGACAAAGGCTGTCGAGCCGCTCTACAATGACCGTTGAGAGCGAGTCAGTTGCACAAACTGCAGGGAGGCATATCAGCGTATAGAGGTATAAGAAGAATTTGCGCATAGAGGTGTCGGGGGACAGGTGCAAAAATTAAACGATAGCGACGCACACCCGGCTTGAAAACATGTGAGCGTGCGTCGCAAATATTATGAATGTTCAAGTATCTATGCCTTACTTAGCAGCACCGGGACGTGCAGGAGCAGCAGGAAGCGTTACGCCGAGCTTAGCTGCAACCTTTGCAGTAACGTCTTCGTTGAGCGTTTCGTTAAGGAAAATGTATGTGCCCTGAGCTGCAGACTTGTCAATGATGTAAACGTAGCCGCCTTCCTGAGCAAGCGCCTTTATCGCATCGGCCACCTTCTGGTAAATGGGCTGAAGCTTTTGCTGCTTAGCTTGTTCGAAAGCCTGTGTATTGTCTTGCTCAGCCTGCTGATAGCGCTGATAGAGGTCGCGAAGTTCCTGCTCCTTGCGCATACGCACGTTCTCAGGTGTTTGCGCATTTACTTCGTTCTGATACTTCTGTTCCTTTGTTTCAATCTCTGTACGGAACTGAAGAAGATCTTCTTCGAAGTTCTTAGCCATCGTTTCGAGCTCAGTCTGCGCTGTCTTAAACTCGGGAGTAGCCTGTACGAGTGAAAAATAGTCAACCTGCGTTCGAGTCAGGATAAGTGTCAGCGGAGTAGACATATTTGCAGACATTACATTGTCAGCTTTGAAAGACTTGAATCTTGAACTTGGAAAAGAAGTGTTCATTTCATTCAAAGCACTGTCAATAGC
>JAFOWI010000149.1 GCA_017425985.1 Bacteroidaceae bacterium
AAACAGAGCTACACATTTTTCATTACAAAAATACTTTGAAATTTAAAATGAATAGTATAAATTTGCCACGCGAAATACTCATTAAATATTATTAACACAAAAACTAATAATTTTAACACAAAAACCATGTCAGCCAATCATTTTGAATCCTGCAAATATCTTGCCGTTTTCGACGAATATAATTGCAACGAACTCAACGATGAGCGCACCTACCACGAAGCAATGCACATCATTGAGGAAAAGAAAGCACTCTACGACACCGATGAAGTGAAGCAACAACTACTTCAGAGTGTAGAACTCACATCATTGACCGTGACCGACTCGGAAGAATCAATACTTAAATTCACCGACCGCGTCAACAAGTTCTACGACGAACACCCCGACGCCCCCACCATCGCTACCATCTGCGTTTATCCCAACTTTGCAAAAATCGTTAACGAAGCATTGGAGGTTGAAGGCATCGGCATCGCCTGCGTAAGTGGCGGCTTCCCATCATCGCAGACGTTCATCGAGGTGAAGACCATTGAAACAGCACTGGCTGTGAAAGATGGAGCTACGGAAATCGACATGGTTCTGAACGTGGGCGCCTTTCTCAGCGGAGACTACGAAACGTGTGCCGACGAAATCTTTGAAATCAAATCTGCCGGAGCCGAAATGCCGCTCAAGGTGATTCTCGAAACAGGCGCGCTCGCCTCAGCTGCAGCCATCAAGAAGGCTTCCGTCCTTGCCATGTGCGCCGGTGCCGACTTTATCAAGACTTCGACTGGAAAAATCAGCATCTCGGCTACGCCACAAGCCGCTTACGTCATGTGTAAAGCCATCAAGCAATACAAAGAAAAGGCCGGACGTTGGGTTGGATTCAAGGCTGCGGGCGGAATCAAGACTGTGGACGAAGCACTCTCCTACTACACCATCGTTCGCGAAGTCTTAGGTCAGGAATTCATCGACAAGGGACTCTTCCGCATTGGCACAAGTTCACTGGCAAACAAACTTGTCAACGAAATCATGGGCGAAGAAATCAACCCCTTCTAAATACTCGCTCTGACATTAATACGCAAACATAAAAAACTACACTATGATATTCAATCCTGAAATGGAATGCATGTCGCGCGAAGACATGCGCCGCTTACAAACGGAACGCCTCATCGAAACAGTGAAGCGTTGCTACGAAAACGTACCTTTCTACAAAAAGAAGATGGACCAGAAGGGCATTCGCCCCGAGGACATCAAATCTATCGACGATATTACGAAACTTCCCTTCACTACGAAGCACGACCTCCGCGATGAATATCCCTTCGGACTTCAGGCGGTGCCCATGGAGCAAGTGGTTCGCGTACATGCCTCTTCGGGTACTACTGGTAAACCCGTTGTAGCAACCTATACACAAAACGACCTCGACAATTGGGCTGAGGGTGTTGCGCGTGTTTTGGCGGTGGGCGATATTGGTCCTGGCGATGTTGTTCAGGTGTCTTACGGATACGGACTCTTCACAGGCGGACTTGGTGCACATCAAGGTGCCAATAAATTAGGCGCTATCCAGTTGCCTACATCTGCGGGAAATTCCGAAAAGCAGGTGATGCTCATGAAGGACTTCGGCACAACAGCCCTTTGCTGCACGCCCTCTTATGCCCTTCACCTGACAGAAGTGATGAAGAAGTGCGACATTAAGAAGGAAGACTTGAAGTTGCGCGTAGGATTCTTTGGCGCTGAACCTTGGACTTGGGGTATCCGTCGCGAATTGGAAGACAAACTCGGCATTAAGGCCATCGATATTTACGGACTCACGGAAATGTCAGGACCTGGTGTGGGCGGCGAATGTCAATATCAGGATGGCACGCACGTTTGGGAAGATATGTTCTATCCCGAAATTGTAAATCCCGACACACTCGAACCCGTTGCTCCCGGCGAACGCGGTGAACTCGTGTTTACATCGCTCTGCAAGGAAGCAATGCCCATCATCCGCTATCGTACACGCGACCTTACGCACCTCATCTACGAAAAGTGCCGTTGCGGACGTACTGCCGTTCGTATGGGTAAGATTCTCGGACGTAGCGACGACATGCTCATCATCCGTGGTGTGAATGTCTTCCCCAGTCAGATTGAAGCCATCCTTACGGAATTCCCTGCCTTCACACCGCAGTACTTTATTACGGTGGACCGTAAGCATAATGAAGACACCTTCGACCTTGACGTGGAACTCCGCGAAGACCTCTTCTCGCCCAACCCCGCCAAGCAGATGCCTTTCATCAAGTATCTCTACGACCGCCTCGTATCTGTTACAGGTATTAAACCCAATATCCACATCCAACCTCCCGGAACCATCCAGCGCTCCATGGGTAAGGCAAAGCACGTACTCGACAAGCGCGACTTCTCGGATTGGGAGAAGGGAAAGTAGGACTAGAGAACAGAGTACAGAGAACAAATGCAATCCTAATATTCTGGAGGTGTACATTCCGCATGGAGTTGTAATCTGTACTCCAAAATGATAATGACATGAAACTTTTCTCAGACGAACTTGTTGCAGAGGCAGCACATGTGAATCATGTGGCAGACCTCTCTCATGCTACCATTGGCGAAACGCTTTTGGTGGCACAATATTTAGAGCAGAAGACGGGACAACCCTTTATCCGCATGGACCAGGGAAGTCCGGGACTTCCAGTAAATGCTTACGGAACGGAAGCCGAAATGGCGGCGCTCGACCGCGGTGCTAACAATCAATATCCCGCAGCGGCAGGTATTCCCGAGTTAAAACACGAAGCGAGTCGCTTTGTCAAGGCATTTATGGACATTGATGTTTCGGCGCGCGCTTGTATCCCCACGGTGGGAAGCGTAGCTGGAAGTTTTGGAGCCTTCATCGCTTGTTGTCAGCGCGATGAAAAGAAAAACAAGGTGCTCTTCATCGACCCCGGTTTCCCCATCCAGAAGTCGCAACTCCGCATTCTCGGCATCGAGTGGAAGAATTTCGACATCTATCCTTACCGTGGCGAAGCACTTCGCCAAAAGTTGGAGGAAGAAGTAAAGGACGGTGACATCGCTGCCATCATCTATTCTAACCCCAACAATCCCGCGTGGATTTCCCTTGAAGAAGACGAACTCCAAATCATTGGCGACATCGCTACGAAGCACGACATTATTATCCTTGAGGACTTGGCTTATTTTGCCATGGACAGTCGCCGCGATTTGTCGAAACCTTTCCAGGCACCTTTCGTTCGCACCGTTGCACGCTATACGGATAACTACATTCTCATGCTCTCGGCTTCGAAAATCTTCTCGTATGCTGGAGGTCGCATCGCCTTGGTTTGCATCAGCGACAAACTCTTCGATCGTCAGTTCCCCGCACTTGCCAAGCGCTATAACGACAGCGGCGTCTTCGGTGCCACCTTCACAGCAAGCATTCAATACATGATTACTTCGGGTTGCACCGCCAGCACGCAATATGCTTATGCCGAAATGCTCCGCCTCTCCACAGAGGGCGTGATTAACTTTGTGGACGACACAAAAGCTTATGCCGAACGTGCCCGCAAGATGAAGAAAATCTTTACTGACAACGGTTTCACCATCACCTACCCCACGGACGTGACGGAAGACATTGCCGACGGTTTCTTCTTCTCGCTCTCCTACCCCGGACTTTCGGGAGGCGAACTCGCTAAGGAACTCATCGCTTATGGTGTGTCAAGCATCAACCTCGACACAACAGGTTCGCTCCAACCCGGTGTTCGTGCCTGCACCAGTCGTATGCGCGACGAACTTTATCCCGTACTTGAAGCGCGCATGCAGGCGTTTCGCGAGGATCACCCAGTATAGCGTATAGAGTACAGAGAACAGAGTACAGAGAACAACTGCTTTGCAGAATGCAAACTATCCTGTTTACTCGTACCTTGGTTCCTCGTTTACTAAAGAAACTAAACACTAATTAATCACTAAATTAACAAACTATTCGTATGAAGAAATTTTTACTCATTCCCCTCTTGCTGTGTGGAATGCTTGCTGTAAACGCACAGCCACTCAGCAAACTTCAAAAGTTCTGTGCTAAAGCCGTAACTGAAGATGTTCAGAAGGCACAAACTCCTTTGACTGGCATTCAGAAGGCACAGTTGCAGATGAAGAAGTCGCGCGCAAGTCTTGAAGACTATGCCGTAAACCCCAAGGAGTTGACCAACAACGACCCATTCGGAGGTGTTTATTATGCGCAATTAGACATTGCAAATACAATGAGCGTAGGTACACTCTATACTACAGATATGGCCGAACGCTTCTCGGGCAACAAGATTACGGCTATATACTCAGCTGTCGGAACTGGAGTACAGAGCGCTACGTTCTGGATTAAAAAGTCGCTCAATGGCGAAAGCCTTTGGGAAACGACCATCACCGACTTTACTCCCAACAAAATTTTCGGTTTAGAATGCGACTATACTATTGACGACGAAGCTTTCATCTTGGGTTACACAATAAAAGGTAACTTCACTCAAGGCAGTCTATTCTTTACAGAAAATCCCGGAAAACTCTCAATGATTGTTGCCGACGAAAACGGTAATTGGATGGACTACTCAAGCAACGGTAGCACATTCTTCGTATGTGAGACCGAAGGCGAAGCAGGATTGCAGCAGAACGACCTTGCTATCACAGACGCATCAATCTCTGACCGCGCAATGGTTGGCGCAAACACCAACATCGTAGGTCAGCTCACCAACTATGGTTCCTACCCCGTCGTTTCGTTTAAGACAAAGGTTGTCCTTGACGATAAGGAAATCATCAGCGAACACGAAGTTGACACAACACTCCACAGGGGCATCATTGAGTTCTCTATCCCCGCAACCGCACCTGCAACTCCTGGTTGCTACGCCCGAAACATTGAGGTGATTGAAGTAAACGGCGCAGCCGACGGCTTCCCCAACGACAACAAAGTTAAAACTCAGCTCCTCGCTTTGTCAGAAAGCTATCCCCGCAAGGTGGTGATGGAAGAATTCACCGGCACATGGTGCGGATGGTGTCCTCGCGGTATGGCGGCTATCGAAAAATTGCAAAGCGACTACCCCAATGACTTCATTGCCATCGGTGTACATGCCAGCGACAATTTTGAAGCCGAAACCTACTACCCCATTTTGAACACAGCCGCAGGTTTCCCCTCAGCACTCATCAACCGCGTTGTTGAAGCCGATCCCTATTATGGATTGAGCGAAAACAACTACGGCATCAAGGAACTTGTAGAATTGGTAAAGGAATTGCCTACCGAAGCACAAATCGGCGTGAGCAGCAAACTCTCTGCCGACAAGAGTGAAATTGAGTTTTCTTCGTACTCACGATTCAACATCTCAGTGGACAACATGTCGGCTTACGTAATTGCCTACGCCCTGATTGAAGACGGACTGATGGGCGTACAGACAAACTACTATTCAAAATCAATGGCCAGCCAAACAGGATTTACCGAAGCCAACCTTCCTGCCGAACTGCTTCCCTTCTACAATCAGGCAAGTTCGTACTTTACGACATACAACGACGTAGCACGCGGCATCTACGATGCATGGGGCATCGAAGGAAGCCTCAGCGGAACTGTTCAGAGCGGAAAAGCTAAAGCACACACTTACACAATCCCAATGCCTGCTGAAATTCAAAATCCTGACAACGTATCAGTAGTCGCTATGCTCATGGACGCTTACACAGGCGAAATCATCGCTGCTGAAAAGGCTAAGCTCGGCGAAGAAAAGCTCACAGCAATCGGCACTATCACTAAGAACGAAATGAACGCCGACATCGCTGCAACCGAAGGCGCAGTAATCGTTACAGCAACCAACGCAACAGCAAAGGTTTACACCATCGACGGCAAGTTGCTCGCTACGCAAAGCGTAAACGGCATCGCAACAATCCCCACAAACGGATGGAGCGGAACTATCATCGTGCGCGTTGAAAACGGCAACGACGTTGTTGTAAAGAAGATTAATCTTTAATCTCACGAAAATAAGGTAGTCATACCACACAATAAAAGAGTAGGAGGAAAACCAACGCGTTTCCTCCTACTCTTTTCGTAATGCAAACAATCACCGTCACCGCAACTCCTCACCTCGTAAAAGGCCTGCGACACCTGCATTCCTAATTCGTCGGGATTTCGAGCACCTTCGCTCCTACATCACCCGAGTTGCGAATCTTCCAGCGCCTTACACCGGGAGCATACTTATACGTGCGTTCAAATAACTTGAACATTGCTGAGTAGTTGCCAAAACCGCACAACTTCGCAATCTTTTTCACCTCAAAGTCCGTGTAGCGCAGCAAGTCGTCAGCCAGGCGCAGACGCATCGCGTCGTGCAATTCCGAGAAACTCAACCCCGTCAGCAAGCGACACATTGCCGAAAAGTCGCGAATATCCCCTCCCAAGCGCAACTCCAACGAGCGCTGAGTGTAATTACCGCTCGTACACACTATGCGCAGAAACTCATCCAACAGGTGCACCCCCGTAGGCGACATGTTGCGCTCCACCGGGCGATAGCGCGGCTTTGCTGTAGAACCTTCATAATAACGTACACCCTTGAAAGGCGAAATATAAATCTCTTCGGGCTTAAATTGAGGAACAAAATCAGTAGCCATAAACCACAATTTTAAACTATGGCGCTAAAATACATGATTTTTTTCGTTCCAACAAACGCGCGAGGAAGAAAAACACATTTTGAAAATTCCCCTACGTACGGAGCGGAACTTTCTAAACCTGCAGATAGTTCCCCCTGTGAAGAGCAGAACTTTCGGAACCTGCAGAAAGTTCCCTCCAGCAACGAGCGGAACTTTCGAAACCTGCGAATAGTTCCCCCCAGTGACGAGCGGAACTTTCGAAACCTGCGGATAATTCCCCCAGTGACGAGCGAAACTTTCGGAACCTGCGGATAGTTCCCCTACGTACTGAGCAGAACTTTCGGAACCTACGGAAAGTTCCCCCAGTAACGAGCGGAACTTTCGAAACCTGCGGATAGTTCCCCCAGAGACAAAAACATTGAGTTTGCATCAAGCAGATACATTTTGTTTTATCACAAAAAGCCGCAAAGGTTCACATTGTTTAAACATTGTGCCCTTTGCGGCTTTGCTTGAATCTTTAAATTCACTTTAAACAGAAACTGCTCCTTAATATCATTCAACTACCACGGTGCTCACAACTTAAACTTATAAATGGCGTGGAGCATGACGTAGCTGTGGAAGGTTTCGGTGCGACCAAATTGGCGGGTGCCGGTACCTACGTTGCTGCTTTCGGACGTCTTTTGGCGGAGCAAGTCAACGGCTTCCAATTGCAAGGTGAGCGCCTTGTCCTTCAGGAAGGATTGCGAGATGGTTGCGTTGATGAGCCACTGGTCGTGGTTGAGCAGGGCGTCGTCATAGCCCGTACGGGTGTAGTAAATGAAGTTCGAGTGGATGCTCATGCCGAAGGGGAGGTTGACTTGCGGAGAAAGGTTCACCTCGTAGGTATGCCCACGCTGGCTGAACTGAGGCGCCTGTTTGTAAGTGGCATATTCGCCCCAGTACTTAGTGCTCAAGAAGACGCTCCAAATGTTTTGGCGCCAACGCAGAGAGAGGCTGACGTTGGGCTTCAACAGATTGATGGTGGAAAGTCCGAGCGCATCGCCCAGTTCTCCCACTTGCCCCTTCATGTGTATGTAGGCAAGGCCGGTCTTAGCCGAGAGCGTAAACGCATGTTCCTTGTCGAGCGGTTGGCTGGTGCTGAAAGAGAAACCGCAATCATAATTGCCCGAAACGTTCGTCATGCTGCGGCGGGTGTAACCCGTTGCGGGGTCGCGCTCTACGGTAGAAATCCAATCCTTCGTGTTGTGGTTGAAATACAGATAACCGTTGTAACTATCGCCACGCTTGGTGTTGAAACGATATGCGCGAAGGTCGAAGCGGTTCTCCCATCCCGTCTTCAGTCCGGGATTATTAACGACTTCCAGCATGGGGTCTCCCGTGTCTGTAATGGGTAGCTGCTGCATGAGGTCGGGACGTCTTGTCACTCCGCCGTAGGAGAATTGGATGTAGTTCTGCCTCGTAAACTTATACTTCAGATAGGTGTGCAACGAAGCATACGGGCGGTTGCGCTGAGGCTCAAAGCACTTGTCGCCACGCTCATATTCCAATCGCTCATTGTGTATGCCAAAGGCGGGCATGAGTTCTAGTTCCAACTTATTCCACCATCCTGAGAGGCGCAAGGTAAGACTGTTTTTGAGGGTGTAATGGTCGGAATGGTAGGAGTTTTCCACGTTGCGCACAAACTCTAACGAGTCGCCCAATGTGGGGCGCAAACTTGGGGGGACGTCATAGATGTCGTAGAGCGTGGAGCGATCGTCGTTCTTACTGTACGAGGCAAAATAGTATGCCGACAACTTGAGGGGCTTCGAGAGTTTTTCGCCATATTCTATAGAGGTATAGACGGTATAACCACTGCCAGGATCGTCCTTAAATTGGCGGTAGTCGGCATAAGGTTTCGGAGCTGCCGCGTTGAAATAGCGATAGTTGACCGTGCTGTGCGACTCACCTGGCTTGTCATGGAACGATGCATTAATAGAAGCATTGAATGTGCGCCCTTCTTTCTTAAACAGATGCGTGTATTTCACATTGAGCCCAGCCGAATACACTTCTGCATCCCTGGTGTAACGAGAGCGAACGGCATTCGTAGCCTGCTGGCGCGTAGCGTCGGTAAGGTTGTCCGCCCAAAGGCTTTCGGCAAGATTGTCTGCGTATTCGGGACGCTCATGATAGGTGGAAGCTACGCCCAGATACTTGCTGTCGAGCCCGCCATAGTTAAGGCGCGTCGTTAGGTTCAGGCGATTGCTGGCGTTCCAGTTATAGGTGAGATTCCCGTCGGCATTCACCTTCACGTCATGCTCCTTTCGTATGCCCTTTCCGTAAGTGTAGAGCGCACTGCCGGCTCCGAGAATCGACTCTGTGGTGTTGTAACTAATGGCGGTCTGGTCGTTGTGCGTCACGTGGATATTGGCGTTGCTGGTCAAGTAACCCGCATCGGAATATCCCTTGCCGTTGTCCCATTGCAACATGCTTCCCGCCTTGCGATAGGTGTAAAGTCCATTGCCCGCGTTGAAATGGCGCCAGTTCCCGTTTTGGTCCACACTCTGGTTCTCACTGATGTTATTGGCCTGCGCATACGCCGCCAAGCGTCGGTGGTCGGTGAAGTTCGTAGTGAACACCTTGCCCACGTACGTATCATTCGTGCCTCCGCCCAAGTTTACGTTCGCCATCCACGTGGATTTATACTCCTCCTTAATCGTGAAGTCCACCACGGTCGCCTTGTTCGCGTCCAGTTCACTGCGAAACTGCTTCTCCTCATCCGTCTTCTCGTACAACTTCACGTCCTTCACGGCATCCGTAGGCATGTTTGCCATCGCCGTTTGCACATCGCCGAAGAAGGGTTTGCCATCCACGAGCACCTGACTCACCACCTTGCCGTTGAACGTCACGTTGCCGTTTGCGTCCATCGAAATGCCCGGCAATTGACTCATCAGCGTGGCGAGCGAAGCACCGGGAGGAAGGCGCAGGGCTTTTGTGTGAAACACGAGGGTATCTTCCTTCACCGTCATCATTCGTGCGAGCGCCGTGACTTGTGCTTCGCCGAGTTG
Organism: Bacteroidaceae bacterium; assembly: GCA_017425985.1. Classification (GTDB taxonomy): domain Bacteria; phylum Bacteroidota; class Bacteroidia; order Bacteroidales; family Bacteroidaceae; genus Alloprevotella. Next base: position 9,603 of record JAFOWI010000149.1, read on the forward strand.
ATAGTCGGTGGAGGTGAGTTCCAGTTTACCCAAATCCAGAGTGGGCTGCTTTTCCGTCAGCTCGATGCGGCGAATGAGCGTTTCGAAGCCCGTCAGCGCAATGTTTACCACCAACTTGCCTGCGTCAGCCTTGATGGAAAAATCTCCTTTCTCGTTAGTTGTTACTTGCTCAATCACGATGGGTAGGCTCATTTCCTTATTGGTTTGGGCATTGACCACTTTTATGGTGTCGGAGGCTTGTAACTCGACTATCGCCATGGGCAAAGGCTCCTGCGTTTGTTTGTCAACGACGATGCCCTTTATGGTATATTCTTGCGCCTGCGCCACAAGCGTGGCGAGAGAAATCAGGAGGAGAAATATGGGTTTCATTGAATGTATTGACTTTGAAGTTAGGCAAATAGTTCCCTTAGGGTCAGCTGGAATGCCAACCCTAAATAGGGAAAACTAATCGGGAGTTAATTTGAACTAAGTCCGAGTTAGTTTGATCTAACTCCCGGATAGTTTTCAATCAAAAAATGTAAGAATTTAAGTAAACAAAATCACTGTTGATACAACAGGTCCAAAAAGGCAATGCGCTGTGCCAAC
>JAFOWI010000150.1 GCA_017425985.1 Bacteroidaceae bacterium
GTTGCAGTAGGAAAAATGTGGTGCAGATGACAATATTGTTTGTGATTGAGAGAGGTGTTGCAAAGTATGCAAGGAAAGAGGGCTGCGCAAGAGCATCTTGTAAGGTTAAAGCAAACAAGGTTGCAGCCACTCCATAGAAAATAGTTATTATTATATATATAAAAATGAGTGAGGCTTGAATGAATTTCAGGATTTTCTTGTTGAAGCTCGTCTCCGTTAGCAACTCTTGCTCGACGGCGAGTCTTGTTTTAAGGTCATTGATTTCAACTGTTGATGCAAGTTGCATTCCTGCCGCTTGGGATTGCGTGCAGACAAATTCTGCGTTTTTGCGGAACAGGGGGAGTAAAAGGTTGGAAATACTTCCGAGCGTGAATTGCAGACTTCTTACATCGTAGAGCGCATTGAGGTTGAGTGCATTTTTACGGACTATGAAGTTGCTGAAATTCCCAAACGCAGGAATTTGTTTTCTCGTTAGTTGCAGAAAGTTCCGGTGCGTCATGTATCGGAGCACAGTGCCAGTGTTATCTTCCGTTGCAAAATTTTCGTAGCCAATAATCAGGTCAAAACCTTCGCGGATGTGGCAGCTTAGCGAAGTCAGCCAGTCCGTGCTTGAGGGGATAAATTGTGGGTCGAGGAGTGCGAACCATTCTGTGCGCACCGATTTGATTCCTATCGTAATCGCCAGTTTTCTTAAGTCTATGAAGTGAGCCGTGCCGGGGACTGTGGTATGGCGAATGTTGCGGTGGTCGTACTCTAATTTTTTGAGCAAATCCGGCGTATTGTCCGTATTGGCGTAGAGAACGACAATAATTTCAATCCCTCCTTTGTAGTTTTGTTCGAGCAAGCGTGTGATTAACTGCTCCAATTGTTGTGCCTGGTTTGAAGTGGGAATGACGATTGTGATTTTGAAAGTATAGGTAGCCAGCTCTGCTTCCTGAAATTTCGATTGCGTATCCAAGCGATAGTAACGCCATTTCATGAAGTAGAGAAGTGTGTATGCTATAATTCCGATGAGTAAGGGGAGTACAATCATCCTGTGCTGTAGGCTTCTTTGGGAGGTGAGGTTTTCCGGTATTTATTCTTTAGAAAAAACATTCTCAGACTTAGTTTTTACTAATGCGCCATTAATTTAAACTAAGTCTGAGTTAGTTTTGTCTTAGTGCGCTTTCCCGCAGTGCAACTGGCGTCTGAATTCGGCGCAGCAGATGGCGGTGGCGATGGCTACGTTCAGGCTTTCGGAGGTTTCGCAGCCGAGGGGGTGGGGCGGGATGAAGAGTTTTTGGTTGACGAAGGGTTGCGTTTCGGGGCGGATGCCTTTGCCTTCGTTGCCCATGATGAGCACACCGTTGGGGGTGAGGGCTTTTTCATAGATGTTGTCGCCTTCGAGGAAGGTGCCGTAGATGGGCACGTCGGTGGGCAATTCAGCGAGAAAAGCGGTCAGATTGGTGTAATGGATGGCGACTCTTGTGATGGCGCCCATGGTTGCCTGAATCACCTTTGGCGCAAAAGCGTCGGCAGTGTCTTCGGAGCAAACGACGTGGTGGATGCCAAACCAATCAGCGAGGCGGATGATGGTGCCGAGGTTGCCGGGGTCCTGCACACCGTCGAGCATGAGGCAGAGTTCGTTGCTCACGGTTGCCGCATCAATCGCTTGCGCCGCGGGCTTTTCGAACACCGCAACGACATCGCGCGGCGTCTTCAGTTGCGAGCATTTCATGAGTTCGGCTTCGGTGATTTCAACCACTTCGTCGGCCTGCAGTTGCGGATGCTGCGCAAGGTAGTCCTTCGTGGCGCAAAGCATGCGGCAACGGAAGTAGGGGAGAATGTCTCCCACTACTTTCGCGCCTTCTGCAAGGAATACGCCTGCTTCGTCTCTGAATTTCTTCTTCGACAAAGCGGTGAAGTATTTGATTTGATTCTTCGTAAGCATGAACCGTTACTTCTTACAAGTTGCTTTGATGAGGTAGCAGATGAGGAGGAGGTAGCACGCAAGGCTGAGCAATTCGCTTGAGGGATTTGCCAACCACGCGCTGTTGTCGAACTTGATGCCGCCAAACTGGAGTGCAGCACTCGCCACGCCCATCAGGGCGCCACCGGCAATGAAGCCCGAAGCGAGCAGCGTGCCCTTTTCAATGCGTGCGTTGTTCACCTTTTCGTCCTTCGTGCGTGAACCTACGAACCAGTTGATGGCGCCACCCACGATGAGGGGCAAGTTGAGTTGCAAGGGGATGAACATACCCAGCGCGAATGCCAAGGCAGGAATGCCACAGAAGTTGAGCACCAACGAAATGGCAGCACCGATGCCGTAGAGCAACCAGGGTGCACCTTCGCCCGACATGAGAGGTTCGATAA
>JAFOWI010000151.1 GCA_017425985.1 Bacteroidaceae bacterium
GAGTGTGAGATTCCTGCCAGGAACGGGTGCAACGTCGTATTTGCCGTCCATGTAGTGGCCCTTGGTGCGGCCGCGCACGTCGCGCAGCATGATGCGCATACCCTTTTCTCCGCGCAGATAGTGTTCGTAGGAACGTTCAATACCCAGCTTTCCGATGTTGTCGCCACTGCGGTAGTAAGGGTCGGCTTTGATGTCGCGCTCATTTACTTCGCCAACGTCGCCCAGTACGTGCGCCCCCATTCCTTCTGCATAGTGGCGGATGGAGCGCTTTTCGGCGGAGAATCCGTTGAAGCGGTAGAGTTTTTCCTTGAACACAGAGAATTCTTCGGCAGGAATTTGGCTCATGAAGAGTTGCGGCGTGTGGCGCGAATAGCCCACGCGGTTCTTAATCTCGTTCATGCGTTGCTTGTAGAATTCGGGCGTGATACCCACCGTGTTGCAGAAGTCCAGCGTATCTACTCCCCATTGTTCCTGCATTACGACCATGATGTTGTACGACGGCTCGTTGTACACGAGGAGTTGCCCCTTGCGATCGGTGACCAATCCGCGCGAGGGGTAAATGATTTCTTTTCGGAAAGCGTTGGAGTCGGCGCTCTTCTTATAGTCGTCGCTGAAGAGTTGCAGCGTGAGCAAGCGCACGATATATACAAAAATGATGGCAGCCGCTATGCCGCCAATCACGAATTTTCGGTTGTCGAAGGAGTGGTCGCGTGCCATTGTGGAGTGAAGAAGATTTGAGTTGAGCGGGCCTTAGGCCTTGCGCATGCGCAGCATCTCGATGGCTGAGATGAGCACAACGCTGAGCAGGGTGGTGGCTACAATGCTGAGCAGAATGCTGCCCAATCTGAAAAATCCGAAGGCTTCGATGAAGTAGAAAGCCGTGGCTTGAACGAGGCAAACGGCGGATGTGTATCGTACGAAGCCGCTCCATTCCATGGTGCGCACGGAGGGGATGAGGGCATCGTCGCCTCTTTCGGTGGGGGCAAACACCTGAAGAATCACGGGGCGCAGCAGTGCCACGACGAGGAGCGCCGAAGCGGTGAGTCCGGGCGTGTTCGAGAATATGTCAACGCTGATGCCCGTGAGGAATGCGCTGATGAGCAACACCCATCGCGGTGTGTCGCTCGGAAGGATGAGGATAGGGTAGAGGTAGAACATGGGCATCGCTACGCCTCCAATGTGAATGTGGTTGCCCACCAACACCTGGAGCGCTATGAGCGCAATGCCCCATGCGAAGTATGAGAATATGGATTGCGACATGTAGCGGGGATTATTGATGAAGTTCGTCTTCGGCAGCAGCTTTTTTGAAGAGGCTGTCAACGGCTGCTTTGTAGGGCGTGGTGATGACGTTGACATCGCGCAGGTTGGCGAAGTCTGTTCCCAGTAGGAGTCCGAGTTTGTAGGATTGTCCGTCGGCTGAGTTTTCTACGGTTTCGATGGTGCCGACAAAGATGCCGGGCGGAAATACGGAGGAGTGGCCGCTCGTTTCGATGGTCAGTCCCTTTTCAACGTGGGCGTGGCGCGGAATATCATCGACGTAGGCGTGGCGTGAGTCCTTGCCGTCCCATGTAAGATAACCGAAGTAGCGCTGTCCCTGGATACGGCAGCTGATGTTCGATTTGTTGTTCATCACAGGAATGACGAGCGAATATTCCTCGCCTGCCAGATAGACGACACCTACGACGCCGTTGCCACTGACTACGCCCATGTCGCCCCTTACGCCGTGGCGCTGTCCGCGGTCGATGACGATGTAGGAATTTGAGCCGCCTTTGGAGTTCGAGATGACCTTAGCTGGCAAAGTTTCGTAGTCAACGAGGTTGCGAAGTACGGCGGATGCTTTGCGAGCGGAGTCGGCTTGCAACGTAAGCAGGGCTTCGCGCAGGCGGTCGTTTTCGAGTTGCAGGCGGGTGTTGTAACTCGTGAGCGACTGGTTGGCGGATTGCAGATTAAGGTAGCTCCACACGTCGAGATACCAACGGTTCACGCTGGCAACGGCTGTGTTGGCTCCGCTGAGCCACACGTTTCCCTGAAAGTTGTTGAACCTTACGAGGAGTGTGAGGCTCAGAATTTCCAGGGCTATGAAGAGTAGCAGGTAGTGGTACTTACGTAGGAATTCTAAGAGGTGTTGCATGGTGAACGATGTGTGCGTACTTTTGTGTGGGGTGAGAGGGTGGAGGGGCGAGGTCGCTTTGGCTTTGAATGCCGACGGACTTGTTCGTAATCCTCCTATACTACAAATGAGAAAGGATGAAGATAGCAGTTCCGGGTGTGGAGGTTATCTTTCCTTTCTCATTATGTTGTGCAGGGCATCCGAGGGTTGTGGATGCCGAGTGCTTTGCTTTGATAGATTAGCGCATGAGGAATGTGAAGTTCTCAACGTTCTTCAGCGCAATACCCGTACCTCGTGCCACGCAGAGCAAGGGGTCTTTCGCTACATGGAAAGGTATGTTGATCTTTGCTGTGAGGCGCTTGTCGATACCGCGGAGGAGCGCACCGCCACCTGTGAGCCAGATGCCGTTCTTTACGATGTCGGCATAGAGTTCGGGGGGAGTGCTTTCGAGGGCGTTGATGACAGCCTGCTCGATGCGGGCGATAGATTTTTCGAGGCAGTGTGCAATTTCCTGATAGCACACGGGCACTTTCATAGGCATGGCTGTGATACGGTTAGGACCGTCAACAACGTAGTCTTCGGGCGCCATTTCAGGGGGGAGGTCGGTCAGAGCCGCGCCTACCGCAATCTTGATACGTTCCGCCATGCGTTCGCTGACGCGCACGTTGTGCTGGCGGCTCATGTATTCCTGAATGTCGGCAGTGAAGTCGTCGCCTGCCATCTTGATAGAGTTGTTCGACACGAGGCCGCCCAATGAAAGCACAGCAATCTCAGTCGTACCGCCGCCTATGTCAACAATCATGTTGCCTTCGGGGGCATTTACGTCGATGCCCACGCCGATAGCGGCAGCCATAGGCTCGTAGAGGAGGAAGATGTCGCGTCCGCCGGCATGTTCGGCAGAGTCGCGCACCGCACGAAGCTCAACTTCGGTCGAACCGCTGGGCACGCCAATCACCATGCGCAATGAGGGTGAGAAGAGGCGCTTTCCGCCGTGCAACATCTTGATGAGACCGCGCATCATCTGCTCGCACGCATTAAAGTCGGCAATCACGCCGTCGCGCAAGGGGCGGATAACGCGAATCTTGTCGTTGGTCTTCTCGTACATGAGCTTTGCCTTGCCCCCAACTGCCGTCATCATGTCGGTGTGGCGGTCGAGCGCTACGACCGAAGGCTCGTTGACCACAATCTCATCGTTGCAGATGATGATGGTGTTGGCGGTGCCAAGGTCGATGGCAATCTCCTGCTTCAGCGAGAAGAAGTTTTGAAAATATTTTGAGATGATACTCATCGTTAAGTCTCTCCTTAGTTTTGCAGATTAGCCTTTGAAGTAAGTGTGGATGGCTGTGTCGTAGTGGCTGCTTACGCCGAATGCCTGAGTAGCAAACCAACGGCGCTGGTCGAGCGTTGTAGCTGCACCCTGAGCCTTCACGATGTCGAAGAGGGGCTGGTATTCAGCCTTTGAGGGAACGATTACTACGTCGTTGAAGTTCTTTGCGCCGGCGCGGATGAGCGAAATGCCGCCTATGTCGATTTTTTCGATGATGTCGGCTTCAGAAGCGCCGCTTGCAACGGTCTGTTCGAAGGGATAGAGGTCAACAATTACGAGGTCGATTTCGGGAATTTCGTATTGTGCCATCTGCTGCTGGTCGCCTTCAAGTGAGCGACGGCCGAGGATGCCTCCGAAAATCTTGGGGTGAAGCGTCTTTACTCGGCCCCCAAGGATTGAGGGATAAGTCGTAACGTCTTCCACCTTCTGGCAGGGGAAACCGAGGCTTTCAATGAATTCGCGAGTACCGCCTGTTGAGAGGAACTGCACGCCATCGTTGTGGAGCGCAGTAAGGAGTTCGTCGAGACCATCTTTGTGGAACACTGAGACGAGCGCAGTCTTGATTTTCTTTGTTGCTGACATAGTTTGTGAATTTTTAATTTTGTGAGTCATTGCGAGTGAGGACGTGGCAGTGCATGGCGCTCGGTGCTGAGCGAATAATGACGTTTGAGCAGCCTTGCGGGCAAGGGCCGAATAGCTTCGCGGCGATTGCCTGAAAAACAGTGGCTGCATGCGCATGGCAAGCCTACTGCTCTGTGTCCCCATATTTGCTACAAAGTTACGCAATTTTTTTGTAATCCGATGTTAATAAAATGGCTTTTTCTTGATACGAAATTTCTTTCATTCCAAACTGCTGAGTGGAGTAGGCAAAATGGTGGTTGAAGGCCGGAGATGGGGCGTGATTTTGTGCGCGTCGAACTTCGGAGCGCGGTGGGCGGATTTCTGTTCGAGCATGAGCGGCGAGGGGTGTCTGCTCCTCGTTTTTTTGCTTGAAAATGGGGTTTTGGTGGATGCGTTTTCGGGCTCCGGAAAATGTCGGTTTGAAGTGTGAATTTTTAGCCGAATTTGTAGGGAAAACAAGGCTTGAGGAAAAAGGCGATAGTTAACGAAACGTTAACTTAATCTTAAAAAAATGTTAAAATGGGGTTTTAGACCGATTTGGATTTCGCCGAAAAATGTTGTATCTTTGTAGTACAAGGGGAGAGCCACGTCGGTTTTCCCCTTTTTTTGGCCTAAAATGCGCAAAAACAAGGTCAAAGGTTGTTAAAA
>JAFOWI010000152.1 GCA_017425985.1 Bacteroidaceae bacterium
GCATCGATGTGAGCCATGATACCGATGTTACGCGTCAAGTGCAAATCATTTTTTGCCATGTCTTTCAGTATTAAAGGGGATTAGAATCTGAAGTGAGCGAACGCACGGTTAGCTTCAGCCATACGGTGCATATCTTCCTTACGCTTGAATGCCCACCCTGTTCGTTGTATGCATCCATGATTTCAGCTGCGAGCTTGTCAGCCATAGTCTTACCACCACGCTTACGTGCGTAACCGATCATGTTCTTCATAGAAACAGATTCCTTACGGTCGGGACGGATTTCTGTGGGCACCTGGAATGTAGCACCACCGATACGGCGAGACTTAACTTCCACCTGAGGAGTAACCTTAGCGAGAGCTTCCTTCCAGATTTCGAGTGCAGACTTTTCTGCATCCTTCATCTTTTCACCTACGATAGCGAGGGCGCTATAGAAGATTTCGTAAGAAACATTCTTCTTACCATCATACATAAGGTGGTTAACGAACTTAGAAACCTTCTGGTCTCCATAAACGGGATCGGGGAGGATCAAACGCTTTTTAGGCTTTGCTTTTCTCATTTTTGTAAATTTTGGTTTTGTAGGCTGCAAAATTTGTCTTCAACTCATTTATATATTATATAAGGAAAATATGAGTTTACTCAACCTTTCTGCAAACCAAGATTAAAATAAAAAATTTCTTACTTTAAATCAGCTAATAAAGATTACTTCTTAGCTGCCTTAGGACGCTTAGCACCGTACTTAGAACGACGCTGTGTGCGGTTAGCAACACCTGCAGTATCGAGTGTACCGCGTACGATGTGGTAACGAACACCAGGAAGGTCCTTTACACGACCACCACGTACGAGAACGATTGAGTGTTCCTGCAAGTTGTGACCTTCACCGGGGATGTAAGAGTTTACTTCCTTAGAGTTAGTCAAACGAACACGTGCAACCTTACGCATTGCAGAGTTAGGCTTCTTGGGCGTAGTCGTGTAAACACGAACACAAACGCCACGACGCTGAGGGCATGAATCCAACGCGGGAGACTTTGACTTGTCTGCTGCCACGCTTCTACCCTTTCTTACCAATTGTGAAATAGTAGGCATTTTGTTTAATTTTTTATTATTATATTATTGTTATTTTACTATCAATGAGGAAGTTTGCACAGTCGTTCACGCTGGCTTCAGCGCACACTATGCCCGTTTGGGGTGCAAAGTTACAAAAATTTATTAGAACAAACAACAAACTCCTTTCTTTAATTTATAAAAAATAAACTTTCTTGTCCACCAAAGTTCAATTCTACATATCAAAAACGACTGTTTAGAATCATATAACTAATGATATCTTATTAAAAAACAACGTTTTTTTAAGTTCAAACAAAAAAAGTCGCACAATCTGTGTATATCCACAAATTGTGCGAACCTTTCATAATAATGACATCAAATCATCAAAATTTCTTTACAATAGTCTTTCGACCATTCACAATGTAAATTCCGGGTGCTGTAATCTTCTCAATTTTTCGTCCAGTAATGGTATAAATTCCCATTCCGAAGCTATTTGATTCAACTACACCCTTTATTCCTGTAACAGGAGCATCGCTGCATAATTCAAAAAACACTCTTGAACCTTCGTCCTTGCTGCCATCAGCATTATAAAGCCCCATTTGCGGGCCTCCGGACTGCCAATTTCCAAAATGACTCAAGAAAGTTTTTCCGTCTGCCGATTTAAACGCATAATAACCGTTTGTCTTATCGAGCGTCCATGTATAAAAATCATTGGTACGCTCTTCTGCGGTTTGCATAAAAACCTTCTTTGCGCCGTCCGCCGTATTTGCCACAGTAATCATGCAATTATCTGCTGCTGAAATAATTTTCAACTTGCCATTTTCCTCCATAAAATACCACAACTGCGTAAGTTCTGCCTTGTTGGGATTCTTATACATCAACACCAACTTATAAAGACTTTCGCCATACGGTATTTCGTTCGAGAAAACGCAACCTCCAGCTTCGCCCGCGCCATCTCTACCCGTATAAATATAATAAAGCACAGGTTTTGATGGGTTTACTGTAAGTTCGAAAGGATAGTCTGCGGCATCGACATTTGAATATGTAGTCTGCGACTTAGCCGAAAACACAACCGACAGGAACGTCAAAACTAAAAGTAACGTTTGCTTCATAAGCGAACCGTTTTTTAATCCTGCTTGCGAAACACTATTCATGCTCCGCAAGCAGGAATATTTATTTAACCAAGTTATCGAGTTACTTAAACGCGCACTCCTCACTTACAGCAAAGTACTGCGTTCAAGCACCATCACTCAAAGTTAATCAACTGTAATTTCGTCAACAAAGAGGAACGCAGGAGCTCCCTTACCACCATGCCAAGAAGGAATCTTGTGTTCGGGAGTAGCCTTAACCTTTACATAACGAGCGTTTACAGGCTCAAATTCATAGCTGTGAACGTAGATTTCGTTGGGTTCGCTTTCTGTTTGTTCGGGAATTGACTTCTTAAGAACAGTAGCATAGTTTTCACCGTCTTCAGAAACGCTGATTTCCACTTCGCGCGCATTGAAAATCCAAGCTCCCTTTTCTACACAAACATTGAAGCCCACCTTACTCACACTTGTTGCTTCGCCAAGATCAATAACAGCTTCCATATCATTGCGGTAGAACGCAATCCAGCTGCCTGACTGGTAGTTTGTATCGGGAGCAATCAAACCATTTACAAGGGTAATACCACCTGCGTACTCGTACTGACCATTAATAGGCTGCAACATTGTAATGGGGCAACCTGTTGACTTGCTGAAATGGAAAGTTTCTGTTGCGATATTAGCTTTTTCACCATCGCGAATAGCGGTTGCCTTAATAGTGCAAGACTCCTTAATGGTAACAGGC
>JAFOWI010000153.1 GCA_017425985.1 Bacteroidaceae bacterium
ACAACTTATGTTGCAAAAGGAGATGGGCGATGCTACCGTTACTGTCGTACACTCACATACGCACAATATAAAGGAAGAATGCAAAGCTGCCGATATCTTGATTGCAGCCTTGGGAAAACCAGGATTTATTACTGTCGACATGGTGAAGCCCGGAGCTGTCGTGATAGATGTTGGAACAACGCGTGTCCCCGATGTTTCGCGTCCAAGTGGTTTCCGACTTTCGGGCGATGTTGATTTCGAAAATGTTGCGCCTCTTTGTTCGGCTATAACACCGGTGCCTGGCGGAGTTGGTCCGATGACTATTTGTATGCTTATGCTCAATACGCTCGCGGCTGGTAAGCATACTTATTATGCTTAAAGTGCGACACAATATTGAAAGTAAGAAATTTGACCTATAGGTTTAAATATGAAAGTAGGAGGAACGCATTTGCGTTCCTCCTACTCATTTATCGGTAAATTCAATATTTACTTGTTGTTTGATTACTTCACTTCTTCAACTTCGACTTCTTCGGTTGTAGCGGTTTGTTTTTTTGCTAGGTACTCTGGAAGGTTAAGACCTGCCATATCGAAGAGTTCGTTGAGAGGAGGTACACTTTGCATCAAGCCTGAGACGAAACCTGCGGTAGATGTCTTTCCACCATTGTTTGCCCCCTGTCCGCTGTCCCAAACGGTAACATGGTCAATGTTAATTCCCTTAACTGCTTCAACTTGTGTCTTAACAAGTTCGGGCAGTTTTTCAAGCAAGAGGAGCATGTATGCTTTGTTGGCGTCACCGCCGGCAGCTTGCACCATTTTGTCGTAACCGGCAGCCTGCTTTGTGAGGATTTCGTAAAGACCCTTAGCTTCAGCTTCCATCTTAGCATAGATAGCGTCTGCTTCACCTTTTGCATTAACACGCTTCTGTTCGGCTTCGGCTTCGGCTGCAATAATGAGTCGTTGCTTTTCGATTTCTTGTGGAACGATGATATTTGCTGTTTCTGTGCTTCGTTCGCGCTCTGCACGTGCGAGTTCGGCGTCTCGTTCTGCTGCATAGGCTTCTTCGAGGGCGCGTGCTTGCTGCACTTTTTCAGCTGCGCTGGCTTTGCGCTGTGCTTCGGCTTCTTTTTCGCGGCGATAAGCTTCCGAATTTGCAATTTCAACCTTTGCTTCGTTCTCACCCTTTACGGCTTGTGCGTTGGCGTCAGCTGTACGGATACGTGTTTCGCGAACGGCTTCAGCTTTACCAATTTCTCCGACTTTTTCTTGTTCAGCAACGCGTACTTTGGCTTCGTTGATGGCACGTGCAGCTGCTTCGCGACCGAGTGCTTCAATGTAGCCAGACTCGTCTTTGATGTCTGTTACGTTTACGTTGATTAATCGAAGTCCGATTTTCTTAAGTTCAACTTCTACGTTAGCAGAAATTTGTTCGAGGAATTTATCGCGGTCGTTGTTGAGTTCTTCGATGCTCATTGTTGCGATAACAAGACGGAGTTGACCGAAGAGGATATCGCGTGCGAGTTCCTGAATTTGTGCAGGTGTGAGTCCGAGCAAGCGTTCTGCAGCAGCTGTCATATAATCAGGGTCGGTAGAGATTCCGACGGTAAAGCGGCTTGGCACGTCCACGCGAATGTTCTGGCGACTCAAAGCATTGGTGAGGTTGGCATCAATGGAAATGGGGATGAGGCTGAGATAAGCGTAGTCTTCGATAACGGGAAATACGAAAGCACCACCACCATGAATGCAGCGAGCTGAACTTTTGCCCTTGCGGCCATAAATAACGAGGATTTTGTCGGAGGGACAACGGCGATAGCGGTTGACAATCGCAATGATTGTAAACACGATAAATACGGAAAGCGCAATAATAAGTTGCATAATGTATAAAGGTTTAAGAGTTTATGAATGTATGTGTGGGGAATGTGTCGTTAGATAGCTTTGACTACTACGCAGTCTTTGTCGATAATTTCGGTGATTGTGACAATTTTGCCAGAAGGTATGGCTTCCGTGTTGTCGGTAACGGCATTGTATTCTTTAACCGCTCCGTTGATGCTGAGTTGTATCTTGCCTTTACCTGAGCGGTTGGCCGGAATGCGAAAATATACGTCAGCATTGCGTCCGAGTGTGGCTTCTACACCAACAGCTGAGCTACCTTCGATTTTCATAAATTGCTTGAAGATAAGCATGAAAATGCCTACAAATAGTAAGCCAATGATAGTAGCTACTAAAATGAGTACGGCATCTGAAACAATGACATTGCGCAAACTGACACCTGCCCATCCGAAACCAACAAAGAAGTTTGTGAAATTTTTAACCGTGAAGAGATCCATTCCACCACTGACATCAAGTCCGTCTGCGCTTGCTGCATCTGCATCAAACTCAAAGTCGCCCATTCCTATTATGGAAAGTACCAATTGTATGAGCATGAAAACTGACGACACAAGGGCGCATCCCCAGAATATTTGCATCATAAGGGGTAAGTCTTGAAAAAGTAATAATAAGTCGTTCATAGTTTTATGTGAATTGAGTGATAAAAGTAAGTTATTGCAAATTTAATAATTATGTGTGAACGATAATAGATTTTGTTCTCTTTTTCTAAAAAATTATTTGCAATGAATTTTGATGAAGTTTGTGATTGTCGGGACGAGAGACGGGTGGAGCGGTAGTGTAGGGTTGGAATATGTGAGTAATTGCTCTTGTTGATTGAGCGATGCGCAACGTTTTAATACATGGTTCATTTCGGGGATGAGCACTTGTTGAGGTTGCAGCGCACCTTTGGTCAGCAATTCTGCATCAAGCGGTTTTACCTGAATGTCAGTGTCGCCTTGAACAATGAGTGTCGGTATTTGAAGTTTGTTGATTTCGTTTTGCGGGTCGTATTTAAACCATGAAATCAGATAAGGTTGAACCGATTTACGATAGAGCGCTTCGAGGTATGCAGGCACTTCGCTGATAGTGATGCCCAAGCGTAGCGTGTTGTTATACATTGCGACTTGTTGGCGAATCTCTTGTGGCTGTTGCGCTAATTGTTCTTCAATTACTTTATAAGCAGGGCGGCCAACTCCGGCTATGGACACAAAATTTGTTACAGCTTGATGTTTGCTTGCTGCAATCATGCCAATGAGCGACCCTTCGCTATGTCCGATGATTGTGGTCGAACTCCATTCTTTGTAATGCTGCAAAAAATCTATCCATGCCTGAGCGTCGCTGACGTAATGCTCAAATCGGAGTTCGGTTTCGTTGATGTTGATACCAGCACTTGTCCCGATGCCGCGTTTGTCATAGCGGAGTGATGCAATGCCGTTTTGCGCAAGTTCTTCGGCAAGCATTTTGAGCGAGTTGTTGGTCATCCCTCCAGCTGCAATAGTGTTGCCATTCATGTCTGTAGGACCAGAACCTGCAATAATCAGCACGACGGGCATAGGTTTGGAGATTTTTGTTGGCACGATGAGTTTGCCTCGAAGTGAGTCTTCGTAGAGAGGGATTGCTACGTCATGCTCTGTGAATTTTCCAGATTGCGCAAAAGCTATGACGGAGCATAAGGCGTATGCCATTAAAAAAATGAATCGTATTTTCATAGGAATAGGGTGCATAAGGTTTGGCCGAAAATCGTTCTTAGTGGCGAGCTGCGCGGTGGGGCTGTGCGTAAATGGCAAATATGGCTGGGATTTTCCCTAAATCTGGAAGTCCGGCTTGTTTCCATTCTTTCAAGGACATGGAGCGTATGAATTCCTGTTCCGTAGTAATACCGGCAGCAACGCAAAGTCGGGTTTGGGGTGAGCAAGCATTCATGATGTCAGCAAAGAGTTTTGCATTGCGGTAGGGCGTCTCAATGAATAGTTGGGTTTGCCCTTCTTGTGCAGAGCGAAGTTCGAGTTGTTTGAGACGCTTTGCGCGTTCGCCGCTGTCGATAGGTAGATAGCCGTGGAAAGCAAAGCTTTGTCCGTTGAATCCGCTTCCCATAACAGCTAATAAAATTGAGGACGGACCTACGAGCGGAACGACCTTCATGCCTTCGCGCTGTGCAATGGCAACGATGTCTGCTCCGGGGTCGGCTACAGCCGGGCAACCCGCTTCGGAAATGACGCCAACAGATTCGCCGGCGCGTAGAGGAGCTAAGTAAGAGGAAAATAGTGCGACATCTGCGTGTTTGCCCATTGGATAGAACTGAAGTTCGTCGATGTTGATGGAGCGATCTACGGCTTTAAGGAATCTGCGGGCAGTGCGCACTTCTTCAACGATGAAGTGCTTGATGCTCAAGATAACTTCCTTGTTGTAGGCGGGAAGAACCTTGTCGATAGGTGTGTCTCCAAGAGTGGTGGGTATGAGATAGAGAGCGGGCATGGAATTTTCTTAAATTAAGTGAGCGAGTTTGTCAAAGGTCTTGTTTCCGCAAACGTAGAATTTCCACAGTATGCTGAAGTTGGTGCGTTCTTTGGGAGTTGTTGTCGTAAGGCGGAGGTTTTCTAATCGTTGTGGTTCAAACTCGGGGCGCATGGCTTGGTAGTCCTTGCGGGCTTTAAGCACAGCTTTATAGTTTTTAACGTCGAGCGACGCTAAGAATTTAAATGCTGCGATGTAGTCCAAGCATGTTCTGCCTCGCATGATGGACTGAAGTTCCGACGCACCGAGATTTTTGTAGAGCATCAACAGGTTGTTGCGGAAGTTTAAGTAAGTTTTGCGTGGATTGCCTTGGTCGAGTGTGGCGCCACCAACGTGATATACGTGGCTTTGAGGGATACACACGATGCGACGTCCGCGATTGCGCAATCTCCAGCAAAGGTCTATTTCTTCCATGTGAGCAAAGAAGCGTCCATCGAGTCCGCCACTTTCTGTCCAGTCTTTGCTGCGCACGAACAATGCAGCGCCGGTTGCCCAGAGTACGTCGCAGGGGCTGTCGTACTGATGATTGTCAACTTCTACGGCGTGGAAGATTCTTCCACGACAGAAGGGGTAACCGTATTTGTCGAGAAAGCCTCCGGCGGCTCCTGCATATTCAAAGCTTTCCTTGTTGCGCTGTGCCAAAATTTTGGGTTGACAGGCTGCAACATCGGGGTGGGCTTCCATATATTCAAGCTGAGGTTGTAGCCAATTGCTGTCAACTTCTACATCGCTGTTGAGTAATACGAAATATTCAGCCTCGATTTGTGCAAGTGCGCGGTTGTAGCCTTCAGCGAAGCCGTAGTTCTTGTCTAACTGAATTTGTCCGACTGTAGGAAACTCATTGCTGAGCATTTCCATCGAGCTGTCGGTCGAAGCATTGTCGGCAACGATGACTTCAGCCCATTCTGAAGAGTGTTTGATTACAGAGGGGAGAAATTCTCGCATCATCTGTTTGCCATTCCAATTAAGAATGACTACTGCAATTTTTTTTTCAATTTTCATACGCGATTCGGGTCGTCAAATCATGCAAGGGGTTGTGCCATAAGTGCTTCGGTATCTTCGCTGAATGCACCGAGTCTTACGGTTGAAATGCTGTTGTCAGCAGCTTCAACTTCTTTGGTGGCAATAACTCGGATATAGTTGTCGGTAAATCCGCTTAAGGGGGTGCCTTCTTTAGAGTGTTCCCACAGAACGGGGCGCTCTGTGTTGCAGTGCGCAACATAGTGGGCTTTGCGCTTGAGTTCCGAAAGTTCGATGAGGCGCTGGCTGCGCTCATGCTTTTCTTGAGGACTTACGATGTGCGGAATTTCTAATGCCTTTGTGCCAGGACGTTCGGAATAGCTGAACACATGTAGTTGAGAAATGTTGAGCCCCTCGATGAAACGATAGGCTTCCTCAAAACATTTTTCCGTTTCGCCACGCATCCCTACGATGACATCTACTCCAATAAAGGCATCAGGCATCATGGTTTTGATGCGTGCGATTTTTTGTGCAAACAACGTAGTGTCGTAACGGCGGTGCATGAGTTTAAGGACGGTGTCTGAGCCGCTTTGAAGAGGTATGTGGAAATGAGGCATAAACTTCTTTGAAGTTGCGCAGAATGCTATGATTTCGTCCGTCAGCAAATTGGGTTCTATGGATGAGATGCGGTAGCGTTCGATGTTTTCTACTTCGTCGAGCGCGCGGATCAAGTCAATGAACGTTTCGCCCGTTGAGCGTCCGAAGTCGCCTATGTTCACGCCCGTAATCACTATTTCGCGTCCGCCTGCAGCTGCTACTTCTTTGGCTTGTTCCACTAAGTTCGCAATCGTCGTATTGCGGCTTTTTCCGCGTGCCATCGGAATGGTGCAGTAGGTGCAATAGTAATTGCAGCCGTCTTGCACTTTAAGGAAGTAGCGTGTGCGGTTGCCGCGAGAGCATGATGGCACAAAGGTTGCGATTTCGCGTGTAGGCACAGCAATGGCTTCGTGGCATGCTTCTCCATGAGGTAATTGGGCTTTCTTTTCCCAATGTTCTTCAATGAGCTGAATGATTTGTCCTTTGTGTTCCATGCCCACAACAAGGTCCACACCATCGAACTTTGCGATGGTTTCGGGTTGTAGTTGGGCATAACATCCCATGACAACGACGAATGCACCGGGATGATGTCTTGTGAATCGGTGAATGGTTTGGCGACACTTAGCATCGGCAACGTCGGTTACGCTACAGGTGTTGATGATGCAGAGGTCTGCTGCTTCGCCTTTGTTGGCAGTTCGCATTCCGCGTAGCAACAAAGCATCTTGGAGCGATGAAGTTTCAGCAAAATTAAGTTTGCATCCTAATGTGTGGAATGCGGCAGTCTTATCTTGTAGGATTGAACTCACTGTGATATTCTATATATATATTAATATTGAGTAAACTGCAATTTTTTTGAGTTATGTGTGTTGATTATTGTTTGTTGCGTGTAAGCCGAAAATATGTTCTTGCTACGCGTATCAAACTTTCATATTGTGGTTTTAGGCTCAAATTTTGCGATAATAATGCAAATTTACGATAAAAGACGGGTTTTCAATGATGCAGTGCAGATTATTTCTTTAAGAAAGGTCAGCGCTATATTTCTTTGTAACGTTGTTTTTGTGGTTCTAATTTGCACAGTTTGAAAGGTTTAATTCGCAAACCGTTGGATGTTTTCTTAGCAAATGTTAAAAATGTTGTGATTACGAAAAAAAAATAACAATTGATTTTTATCATAATCAGAAAAGTCTGTAATTTTGCACCGTTTTAATAGGACAATTAATTGTATTACTTTAAAATTTAACTAAGAAAATGAAGAAGTTAGTTTTCATGTTCGCTGCTTTCGCTGCAGTATCTTTTGCTTCTTGCGGTGGTAACACAACTCCCGCTGCTGAAACTGAAACTGTTGACACAGTTGCTACTGACTCTTGCTGCCAGGATTCTTGCTGCGGTGACTCAGTTTGCGCTGATTCAGTTTGCGCTGACTCTGTAGTTGCTTAATCAGTAAGCGAAAGACGTGTTAAGTTGCAGCCATGCGCGAGCATTAAACACGCAATTACACCCCGCCGACAATCCGGTGGGTTTTTTTATGCTTAAAAGTGAGCCGGCGCAGTGGCGTTTGGTTCGCTTTTTGTTTATTTACTTCATTTTGAGTTTTTCTTAGCACTTAAAAAGCGGGTGTGTCATAGTTGGCACACCCGCTCCGCTTTATAAGGATTCAATGTTTTTAAGTCAAGTCAAAAGGTTCTTTTCTAAATAATCCGCAGCTTTGCATTTTTTAATTGATGAGCAATTCGTTTTTATTTAGGAAAAAGTTTTTGGTCTTAGCTATGCTATTTGTTTTCCCAAAATAGTTGTGGTTTCAGTCGCGATATTTGCTTTCCTCCTTATCTTCGAGCATTGATAGGTAGGAAGCGTATCGGGTGGGCGCAAGCTGATAATTCTCCAAAGCATCGCGTACGGCGCACCCCGGTTCGTGGGTGTGCGTGCAGTTGTTGAAACGGCAGTCTTTGGAGATGGAGAAGATGTCGCGGAAATAGTGTGCCACTTCTTCGGGTTCCATGTTGAATGTGCCAAATCCCTTGATGCCGGGGATGTCGATGATGGCTCCTCCTTGTGGCAGGTCGCGCAGTTCGCTGAATGTTGTTGTGTGCATGCCTGAACCGTGCGATGAAGAAATTGCTGCCGTTTTGACATTTGCTCCCGGGATGAGGGCATTCATCAGTGTGCTCTTTCCTACGCCCGAATGACCGGCGAGGAGCGAGGTCTTGTCCTTCATCAAAGTGCGAATTTCATCAAGTCCTTCTTCGCGGAGCGCTGAAATAGCGTAGCACGCGTAGCCTACGTTTTCGTAAACCGACATGAGGTATTCGGCTTGCTGGCGTTCTTCATCGTTGTAGTCGTCTATTTTGTTGAAAAGCAATACAACCGGCACACGATAGGCTTCGGCAGAGGCGAGGAAGCGGTCGATGAATGTGGTCGTTGTTTCGGGGCGCTTTATGGTGACGACGAGGAATGCCAAGTCGATGTTAGCTGCAAGGATGTGGCTTTGTTTCGACAGATTCGACGCTTTGCGGATGATGTAGTTGCGACGTTCTTCAATTTCAGTGATGAAAGAAACCTCGCCTTCTTCGCTTTCTCGAATCGTGACTCTGTCGCCCACCGCCACGGGGTTGGTAGAACGAATGCCGCGTAGGCGAAAGTTGCCTTTCACCTTACATTCTACGACGCGCCCATCGTCCGTGCGCACTTCGTACCACGAGCCTGTGTTTCTGATGACTATGCCGTGCAAAATTCTTGTGGTATTTATTTGTTCCTAAAAATAGTTTGAGGTTTTGAGGGTGGGAGTTGTTGCTGCATTTCTACGAGGTTGGGGCAAAGCGTCCTAATGTCCGTGCGGACAAAGGTTGCTTGCGTGCCTCTCGATGTGCGAACTCCTTACATACTCAAAACCTCAAACTTACGGAGGGGTTAGACAGTCATGATTTCTTTGCTCTTGTTGACAAGCAGTTCGTCAATCTTCTTAATCATCTTGTCGTGAATCTTCTGAAGGTCGGCTTCGGCATCTTTCTGGAGGTCTTCAGAGAGCCCGTCTTTCACTGCTTTCTTGAGGCGTTCGATGCCGTCGCGGCGCGCGTTGCGTACAGCAATCTTAGCGTCTTCGCCGTGGCCGTTGCATTGCTTTGTGAGGTCGCGACGACGTTCTTCCGTCAAGGGAGGAATGCCTAAGCGAATTACTTCGCCGTTGTTTTCGGGCATGATGCCTACGCTTGAGTCGATGATGGCCTTTTCAATGTGGTGGAACATTGATTTGTCCCAAGGCTTGATGGCGATGGTGCGAGCGTCGGGGGTTGTGATGGCTGCCACATTGTTGATAGGCACCATTGAACCGTAAGAGTTTACTCTGATTTCGTCGAGGATGTGCACGTTAGCCTTTCCTGCGCGGATGTGGCTGAGTGTATCTTCGAGGTGCATCACGCTCATTTCCATTTTCTCTTCGCATTGTGCGAGACATTCTTTCACGTCAAACATAATTACTTAAATCCGTTATATTTTTAATTTAAAAATCGTAAGTATTGAAAGTGCGGAACTTTCTAAACTGCAAAGTAAAGCATTTTTACCGAAAAAACATACGCTTAACTCATTTTTTAATTAGAAAATAAGAATTATCAGGGTGCAGAGCTTTGGTCATATCCTGAATTTTGCCGAAATTGCGTCATATTCCGCAAAGGTCGGTGAACGAATAAGGCATGTGATAATGCGTAAATTTATCTTTCTATTCAGTGTGCTGTGTGTGCTCGTGAGTAATGTGCATGCGCAAGAGCTGTTTCGCGAGGTTTATATTTCGTGGGATGACTTTGCGGCCGAGTACTTGTCAACAATTGTTCAAGAGGCGGCCGACGAAGACGGTGCCGACGCGGAGGAGAGCAACGACCTGATTGAAAATTTGATTGACTTGGCTGATTCGCCAATGAACATCAACGATGTTTCAAAGGCTCAACTCATGCAGCTGCCTTTCCTCGCAGCTCAGCAGGCTGAGGCTATCATTGCTTATCGCGAGCAGCGTCGAAGGATTTTGTCTTTGGGTGAATTGCAGTTTGTTCGTGAATTGGATTTCAAGACGAGGCGCTATCTTTCGCTCTTTGTTTATGCCGGAGCCACGTTGGAGCGATCTGTATCCCTGACGGACATGTTGAAAAAGGGGGAGCACGAACTTTCTTTCACAGCCGAAGTGCCCTTTTATAAGCGTGCCGGATTTTATGCGCATGATGACGAAGGGACGCTCAAGCCGTTTTCGCAGATTTATCAGGGAGCCGCGTTGAAGCACGTTGTGCGCTATCGTTATAAGTACGGCCGGCGTTTGGCGTATGGTTTTACGCTGGAGCAGGATGCCGGCGAAGCATTTCCCGTGAGCGGAGCCATGCC
>JAFOWI010000154.1 GCA_017425985.1 Bacteroidaceae bacterium
GATACCGACGGCTCCGTAGCACAGTGTAAGGCGATTATCGAAGCCGGAGGCGACTACGTGCGCCTTACAACGCAGGGCACCATCGAAGCGCGCGCCCTCGAACCCATTCGCAAGGCGCTCAACGAAATGGGACTTACACAACCGCTCGTGGCAGACGTGCACTTCAATCCCAACGTGGCAGACGTAGCAGCTACGATTGTCGAAAAAGTGCGCATCAACCCCGGAAACTACGTTGACCCTGCACGCACGTTCAAGGAACTCGACTATACCGACGAGGAATACGCTGCTGAATTGCAGCGACTCGAAGAGCGCTTCGTGAAGTTGCTCGACATTTGCAAGGAACACAACACTGCGCTGCGCATCGGCGTGAACCACGGTTCGCTCTCCGACCGCATTATGTGTCGCTACGGCGATACGCCTGAGGGCATCGTAGAGAGCTGCATGGAGTTCCTCCGCATTTGCGTCAAGCAGGACTTCCGCAACGTGGTTATCTCCATCAAGGCGAGCAACACTGTAGTAATGGTGCGCTCCATGCGCTTGCTTTGCGCTGTGATGAAACAAGAGGGCATGACCGTCCCGCTCCATCTCGGCGTGACCGAAGCTGGCGAAGGCGAGGACGGACGTATTAAGAGCGCAGCCGGCATTGGTGCACTCCTTGCCGACGGTATCGGCGACACACTCCGCGTGTCGCTCAGCGAAGACCCCGCTTGCGAAATCCCCGTAGCTTATAAGCTCGCTTCCTATGTAGTTGAGACGCGCAATGGCCATCAACCCATCACGGCGCGTGCCTGTGGCGCGTTCGACTGGCTGCACCCCGAGCGCCGATCTACGCATGCAGTGAAGAACATCGGCGGACAACACGAGCCCATCGTTGTTTCGTGCCGACTGGCAGGCGAGGAAGACTTCGGAACCATTAAGCCCGACTATATTTATTGTGGTGAAAAGTTGCCTAAGACAAAGCAAGACGGCGTGGGCTACATCCTCGACCTCCACGCATGGCAAGGCGAGGAAAATACGTACCCCTGCTTCACGCCAAAGGTGCTTCCGCTCGTAGGTCAGTGCAAGGCGGAACTCAAATTCCTCTTCCTTACTTACACCGGACTCACACCCGAGGTCAAGGCCTTCCTACGTCAGCACCCCGAAGTGGTCATCGTGGCGCAGAGCAACCACGCCAACCGCCTTGGCGAACAACGTGCGCTCATCCACGAACTATGGAGCGAAGGGCTCACGCATCCTGTCGTAGGTTTCCAGCACTATAATCTGGTGGAAGCACAGCTCGAAGATTTCCAAATCCGCGCTGCTGCCGACTCGGGCGCACTGCTCTTCGACGGCTTGCTCGACGGCATCTGCCTCTTCAACAATCCTCCGCAGGGCAGCCGCAACATTCCGCTTGCGCGCCAGGATGATGCAGCCTTCGGCATACTTCAGGCTACGCGTCAGCGTACTACGAAGACGGAGTACATATCCTGTCCCGGTTGCGGCCGAACACTCTACGACTTGCAGGCAACCATTGCACGCATCAAGGCAGCTACGGCGCATCTCAAGGGCTTAAAGATTGCCATCATGGGATGTATCGTCAACGGACCCGGCGAAATGGCTGACGCAGACTACGGCTACGTAGGCGCAGCGCGCGGAAAGGTGAGCCTCTATCGCGGCAAGCAGTGCGTGGAGAAGAACATTCCGTCGGAAGAAGCGGTGGAAAAACTTCTCCAGCTCATCGACAGCGACCGCGATCAGCTGCAATAATCAGAAAATCAGCGCTGAGAGCGTCGGCATCCGTCGTTTTCTAATTTATTAACACATAAAACTTTATCGGCTCAAAATAAAATTGTACATTTGCCGCCGAATTTTAAAAATACAACACAAAAATGAAAAATCTTAGTTATGCGCTTGGTATGATCATTGGTCATAACCTCAAGAACATGAATATTGAAGGACTTGATGTAAGCGAATTTGCACAGGCTGCAGCAGACGTTATCGCCGGCAAGGAAACTCGCCTTGGCGACATCGAAGCTCAGACACTCGTGCAGAAGTACATGCAGGAAAAGGAAGCTGAGCAGAGCAAGGCGCTTCGCGCTGAAGGCGAAGCTTTCCTCGCTGAGAACGCAAAGAAGGACGAAGTCGTAGTGCTCCCCAGTGGTTTGCAGTACACAGTGCTCACTGAAGGCACCGGCAAGAAGCCCTCGGCTACCGACAACGTGAAGTGTCACTACGAAGGTCGCCTTATCGACGGCACTGTGTTCGACAGCAGCTACAAGCGTGGCGAACCCGCAGTGTTCCCCCTCAACGGCGTGATTGCCGGCTGGACTGAAGGCGTGCAGCTCATGGGCGAAGGCGCTAAGTTCCGCTTCTTCATCCCCTACAACCTCGCTTATGGCGAACGCGGCGCAGGTCAGAGCATTCCTCCCTACGCAGCATTGATTTTCGACGTAGAACTCATCGAAGTCCTCTAATTCCCCATTAAATTAATATTATTAAAGAATCAATACAATTATGAAAAAAATCGCACTTCTCGCTACTATGGCAGCTGGCGTTTTGTTTACAGCTTGCGAAGGTGGTAGCAACAATGCAAACCTCAAGACTGGTGTTGACACATTGACTTATGAATTGGGTATCGCAGCATCTCCCGGCGAATTCCTCGTGAGCTATCTTCAGCGCATGGGTTGCGACTCAACCGACGTTGCTGAATACATCAAGGGTTTCAAGGACGGTATGAAGACCGACGAGTCTAAGACTGCTTACAACCTCGGTCTTCAGCATGGTATGCAGACTAAGTCGCAAATGTTAGCTAACGTAGCTAAGCAGGTGTTTGGCGAAGAAAGCACTGAAAAGTTGAACGACAAGCTCTTCCTCCAGGGTTTCTTGGACATGGTTGACGGCAAGGTGACTATGACGCTCGACTCTGTTCCCATGACACAGCAGTTGGCTCAGCAGGAAGTGAACCAGCGCATTCAGAAGATTACTGAAGAACGCGAAGCCGTTGAATACGCAGCTGTACTCGAAGCAGGTCAGGAATTCTTGGCTGCTAAGGCTCAGGAAGAAGGCGTAGTAGCCCTCGAAGGCGGTGTGCTTTGCAAGGAATTGCAGGCAGGCAAGCCCAACGGCAAGAAGCCCACGCTCGACGACAAGATTAAGGTGGCTTACAAGGGTACGCTCATTGATGGCACAGAGTTCGATAGCAGCAGCAGCGTTGAATTCCCCCTCGCACAGATGATTGAAGGCTGGAAGATTGCCATCCCCGAAATGACTGAAGGCAGCAAGTGGGAATTGTACATTCCCCAGGAATTGGCTTACGGCAAGCGCGGTTCTATGCCCACAATCAAGCCCTACTCAGCTTTGGTGTTCGAAGTTGAACTCATCGAAGTTGTAAAGCCCGCTGCTAAGAAGTAATCTTCTTTGCGCGAAAGTCAAAACAGATTTAAAGTAGCAAACAATAGAGTGGGGCATGAAATCCGCAAATGGCTTCATGCCCCACTTTTCTTTTACTTAATGACAATGAAAAAAACGCTTATTTTGCTCCTCGCCGCACTCGTATGCGCAGGAACTCAGGCACGCTCAAAGAAGCGCGACAAGAAAAAAGCCAAGGTTGAATTCGTTAACACAGTGAAGCCCGTTCCTGCCGACTCGCTCAGCTATGCGCTCGGCGTAGTGCAGTCGGCCTCGCTCATGCAGTATCTTCAGCAGCGCGAAGCCGTTGATACAACCCTGCTTGACGTAGCTTTCGCAGGCGTAAACAGCAACTTGCCTGCCGAAGAAGTGAAGCGCGTATTGGCATTTGCGGCCGGCTTGAAAGTGCAGCAGATGAATCAGCAGATGTTGCCCGACTTGAATCGCGACCTTACGGGCAAGAACGATACAGCCTACGTGCAGCTCGCGCTCATGAATCTCGGACTCTACGAAGCAGCCAAGGGCAATCTCTCCATGATGGGCGAGGCTGAGGCTCAAGCCCTCGTGCAGCGCCAGCA
>JAFOWI010000155.1 GCA_017425985.1 Bacteroidaceae bacterium
ACCCAGGACCCACTGATTAAGAGTCAGTTGCTCTACCAACTGAGCTAAGAGTGCATTTTGTTGATAATTAATATGTTGTACACCCTCAGGGATTCGAACCCAGGACCCACTGATTAAGAGTCAGTTGCTCTACCAACTGAGCTAAGAGTGCAGGTTTTGTTTTTCAATTGCGATGCAAAGGTAAGGCAAAATTCTGAAACATGCTAATATTTTGAGAAAGTTTTTTACATTTTTTTTAAATATTAGTTTGTTGTGCGCGTTTTTGATATTTCTACTTCGCTAAATCATGGATTCGAAAACAACAAAACAGAACAAAGGAGAGCGCTCTTGTACGTTTCCTTTGTTCTGTTTTAAATCTTGTCGCGTTTTAATTTATTTTTACTTTACAAACACCTTTGTGCCGTTTACCAAGTAAGTACCTGCGGGTAAGGTGATGGTGTGTTTGCCGTTGATGGTGTTGCTCCACACGCGCTTGCCTGCCATATTGACGATGTTGACTTCGCTGGCGGTGGTGGTGGTGACAATGATTTTTCCGTTTTCAACTTCCACTTGAAGTGCATTCGCATCGGTGGGAGTTTGGATGCTTGTAGGTTCGAGCAACTGGAGGGTCATGCAGTCGATGTCGGCCATCCAGCCTGAGTCGGAGTAGAGGCGTACGGTGTTGTTGCCCTTGTTGAGGGTGATTTCAAATTCCTGCTGGGCGATGTTGTTCCAGTTACCTCCGTTGATGGAAGTTGAAATGGGTTCGCCACCGTTCACGCTAATCTTGATGTTGCGACTTTCGCCTGTGATGAAGGAGAGGGTCATCTTATACAAACCGCCGGTTTCGCTCTGCACGGTGCGCCACTGGAGGTCGTTGCTTGCGCGGTTGCCCAACCATCCTACGATTGCGCCACCCGATGCACCTGCTTTTTCGGTGTAGATGGCCGTGCCGCGCGATTCATTGTTCCATAGTTCCTGGTATTCCGAGAGCCACGCCGTTTCGGCTTCGTAAACGGTGCGTTCAAGGCGTTCGGAGGCTTCAAGGGTGTAGATGCGTGTGCCGTGGGCAGGAACGGTTACCGACATTTCGCCATTGAAGGAGCCCACGTCTGCGCGTTCGAAGAGGTCGCGTGCCTTCACTTCGCCAGCGAGGTCGAGCATGGAGAAGTTGACGCTCACCGTCTTCGTTGCGTTCGAGGGATTGTAAACGGCGATGGCGCGCTTCTTACCATAGAGTTCTTCAACGTCCTTCACGAGAATGTAGCAGTCATTTTCCTTTTCCACCACGTAAGCCTGAAGACCGAGTTCGTTCTGGTTGAGCGCAATGAGTTCTTCGTTCTGCATGAGTTCGAGGGCATTACCCTTGATGTCGTGGAGGTCGCAACCGATGAGAAGGGGCGAACTCATGATGCACCACATACCGAAGTGCGTCTTATCCTCTTCCTCCGTCAGTCCGCGACCCACTTCGAGCATGTCCATGTCGTTGTAGTGACCATACGTGGTGTAGGCCGAGAGGTAAAGGCTCTGATTGATGATGCTCTTGATGGATTCCCAACCGAGGTAAATATCTTCAGTAGTGCGCCAAGAGTCCACGAGGTCGCACACCCACGTTCCGGGGAATGCCCAGCGGCAGATGTTCCAGTTCAGGTCCTTCTTGTTCACGCCGTTAATGGCAGCAGCAATTTCCTTGTAGCGCTGCTCTTCGTCGAGGTCGAGTCCCTCAGCATTGTTGCCGGCATCGGCACCGCAATAGTCCACCTTGATAAAGTCAAAATCGAGTTTATCGAAGTAGAGTTCCATGTCCTCAATATCGTGGCCGTAAAGACCTACGCCAATGCCAATGGTATCCTTGGGCTGTCCCCAGAACGAAGCACACGTGTTGCGACCGGCGTCGGAGTAAATACCCGCCTTCAAACCCTTGCCGTGGATGTAGTCCACCAAGGGGCGCAAACCGTTGGGGAAACGCGTGGGGTGAATGAGCAAATGCCCGTCCTTATCGCGACCGCCGAAGAAACCGTCGTCGATGTTGATGTACTTATACCCCTTTTCAAAGAAGCCGAGGTTGACCATCGCATCCGCCTGAGTGCGAACAAGCGAATCATTGATCTGGAACCCATACGTGTTCCACGAACTCCAACCCATAATGGGCGGTTGCTCTGCGCTGGCTGTGGCAAAACTACCTGCACAGCAAGCGAGCAAAGAAAGCAAAAACTTTTTCATAACTATTTGATTTGAATAATGTGGTTAAACTTCATGAGCATGGCAAAATTCCAATCTCGCTGCGCAAATTAAATAAAAAAATCCTGAAATATTGTAGTTTTGCACCCACAACATGCGTCTAATGGGCAAGAAACAATTTTTTTACACGTATGAAACAATGAAAACATTGGAACAAGAATTTGAACAAATGGTGCGCAAGCACAAAAGCAGCATCTTCACGGTGTGCTTCATGTTCTCGAAGGACTCCGATGAGGTGAACGACCTTTTTCAGGAAGTGCTCATCAACCTGTGGCGCGGATTTCAGGACTTCCGAGGCGACAGCCAACTCTCAACATGGATTTGGCGCGTGAGTTTCAACACGTGCATCTCGCAGGAACGCAAGAAGAAGCAACACGCGGAGCGCATCCCCCTGGAAATGGGCATCGACCTCTTCAACGACCGCGATGAAGACACCCGACAAATCCAAATGCTCTACCACCGCATCCACCAACTCAAACCCTTCGACCGCGCCATCGTGCTGCTGTGGCTCGAAGGCATGCCCTACGACGAGATTGCCGCCATCGTGGGCATCACGGTGAAGAACGTGTCCGTGCGCCTCTTCCGCATCAAGGAAGAACTCAAAAAAATGTCTAACCACTAAACCCTATGCCCGTTATGAATAACACGATTGACTCTAAGGAATTGCAGGAAATGAAAGCACAACTCGAACTGCTCACCAAGAAGTTGGAACGCGAAACCATCGTCAACGAACGCCTCATTCGCCGCTCCATGAAGGAGAAAGCCACCACGCTGCGCAGAAACATCATTATCGAAAGTCTCGTCTGCATCATCATGATACCCTTCTTCATTTGGATTTTGCCCAACATCACTCCGCACTCCATGTACTTCCGTGCCTTCTCCATTGCCTTCATGGCGCTCGCCCTTGTCTATGATTATTATATGTATCGCGAGTTCCACACCCGAGATTTTGCTAAAGTGAACCTCCTCGAAGCTCGCAAGGCAACACTGCAATTCCAACGCCTCACACGCAGGTGGACCTATTGCATCGGCATCCCCTTCTTGATGGTTTTCATTCCATGGTTTGTCTATGAAAATATGCAAGTTTACAAGGGCGAAATGCTCGAACTCGTACTCATCTTTTCCGCCATCGGACTACTTATCGGCAGCATCATAGGCATCTACCAATTCAACAAGACGCTCCGCACCACCGACGAAATCCTGATGCAGATAGAGGAGTTGGAGGGGCAGGCATGAACTGCCAAGAAGCAGAGAATTTTAGATAGTCTGCATCTATATAAAATCCTCCCCGAAGTTAGGGGAGGTGCCCGTAGGGCGGAGGGGTCTGTAAATAGTATGGTGGGTAAAATTGTCTGCACTCAATCCGTAATAACAGACCCCCTCCCCGCAAGCGGTACTCCCCCTAACTTTGGGGGAGATTTTCAGATAGTCTATCTCATTTAAGTTTCCATTGGGAATATCAAGCGATGGGGGTAACCAAGAATCCTCCCCGAAGTTAGGGAAGGTGCCCAGAGGGCGGAGGGGTCTGTAAATAGTATGGTGGGTAAAATTGTCCGCACTCAATCCGTAATAACAGACCCCCTCCCCGCAAGCGGTACTCCCCCTAACTTCGGGGGAGATTTTCAGATACTCCTCCGCTCCATAATTCCAATGGTGGCCAAAGGGCGGAGGAACTGTAACTATTAAACTTCATTCTTAATTTCCTGAGAACAAACATTTTCGCTCTTCAACAATATTACGTATAGAAGCAATAACTCCTTCCGGATACTTAAATAACAAGTCATTTTCAAAGCGAAGCACATAGATACCATGCACCTTAATGAGATACTCACTACGCACATCGTCATTAACGATTCCATCATGTGTAAAATGATGTGCGCCGTCAAGTTCTATGCAAAGTTTGATTTCAGGAGCATAAAAATCCAGCACATAAGGACCTATACTAAATTGACGACGAAACTTAACCCCACCAATTTGTCTCGCCTTTAGAATCATCCACATTACGGCTTCTGCACTCGTACCGTGGGAGCGCAAATACTTACGTTTCTCTGTTTGTGCGGGCAGATTATGTGTTCGATGATGCATAGTTTTATTTTTTTCTTTCAACAATTTTATATCACAGACCCCCTCCGCAACAAAGTTGCTCGTCCCCCTAACTTCGGGGGACATTTTAGTTAGTCTCCTCGTTCAAGTTTCAGATTGGGAATACAAGCGATGAAATGTATCCCAAAAATCCTCCCCGAAGTTAGGGGAGGTGCCCAAAGGGCGGAGGGGTCTGTAAATATTATGGCGAAGGGTCTGTAAAATTGTCTGCACTCAATCCATAATAACAGACCCCCTCCCCGCAAGCGGTACTCCCCCTAACTTCGGGGGAGATTTTGAGATACTTCCTCCGCGCCGTAATTCCAATGGGGTCTATAGGGGAGAAGCAACTTCTACATTACCTCCAATTCCTGTCAATACCCCAAATCCTCATGCACGAGAATCACCTCAAACTCGCCCGTCATCGGTTTGCACCATAACACGGACAGCCCGCGGCAAATGCGCTCGGGACTGTTGCAGTTGTAGCAGCGGTCGGCCTTTACGGCACAGGGCGTTTTCACCCCCAAGCGGCGCGCATTCAGCGGGGCGGCGATATTCCTTGCGCGATACAAGGCGCTGTCGTAGTCCTTCGCAATCTTGTTTTCGCCAATCACGAAGTACACCTTCTCGTGACCGTAGAATATCGACGCCACACGGTTGCAGTTCGCATCAATATTCACAATTTCGCCACTCTCGGCAATGCCGTTCACCGAGGTGATATAGATAGGCGCCGCATTGGCCTGCAAGCGCACCTCCTTACTCGTCATCCCTTCCGGAATCCGCTGGTGCCAGTGTACCTCGTTGTGCGCACTGAGGCGTTCGTAAAGCCCCATCTTTTCCAATGTCATCGACCCTGCAAACCCCACCGTCTGCTCATCGATTTGACCGTCCAGATAGTCCGCCGCCTCCGCCGACGTGTCAAAACACCGCACGCTGTAGCCCAGCGCAACCAAGTTCTGCTCCAATACACTAAAATCTTTTTTCTCCATTGTTTTCTGTAGTTCAAATTTAGGTAATAATATAGTAGTTTTTATAGGAATTTTCACAGACCCCCTCCGCAACAAAGTTGCTCGTCCCCCTAACTTTGGGGGACATTTTTAGTTAGTCTCCTCGTTCAAGTTTCCCATTAGAAATAACAAGCGATGGAAGTATCCCAAAATCCTCCCCGAAGTTAGGGGAGGTGCCCAAAGGGCGGAGGGGTCTGTGAAATCACTTGACTATGTAAAACAGTTTAACTCTGTAATACCACTTAACTCCACGGAATTCATTCAAAGCAACAACTCCAATATAACAGACCCCCTCCGCAACTAAAGTTGCTCGTCCCCCTAACTTCGGGGGACATTTTGAGTTAGTCTCCTCGTTTAAGTTTCTGATTAGGTTTCCAATTTGGAACACTAGCGAATAGAAGTATCCCAAAATCCTCCCCGAAGTTAGGGGAGGTGCCCAGAGGGCGGAGGGGTCTGTGAAACCGCTAGACTATGTAAAACCACTTGAATCAGTAATACCACTTAACTCCATAAAGCAACTATCTCACATAACAGCCCCCCTCCCCGCAAGCGGGACTCCCCCTAACTTCGGGGGAGATTTTCAGAGACGTCCTCCGCTCCATAATTCCAATGGTTCCCAAAAGGCGGCCCCCAATCTTTTAGCAATACAGTTTAAACGTTCTGCACCCCATCCGTGGTCGCTTTTTCGCGCACGTTCTTTGCGCGTCGCTTGCGATGTGCCGTCTTTGCTTCCTCGATGATGGCATTGAGGCGTGAAATGTAGCGGGCTGTTGCGGTTGAGGGGTGACACACACTGTGACAGAAGGCAAGCGTGGTGATGTAGTCGTAGAGGGCATCGACCTCTGTGCGCAACTCGTGAGCAGTAGGTTGCTCCGTAGCAAGGCGCGTCTGCGTGCGTTGATCCTCCAATGCGCGATAGCGAGCATTCGCGGTGGTGAGTTCCGCCACGGTATCACTCAGGTTAAGTGTGACAATATGCGCCATCACCCCCTCCTTATGCAAGTCGAACAGCAGCGCATCGAGCAGCGCAGTAACCTGCGACCGCGGACGCTCGTAGAAGCGCACCACGGGCATCATCACGGGCATCAACTCCTGTGCAGCCTGCGCAATATCGGCGTAGGGCAGATTTTGCGCATTGCGCACAGTGTTAATGATGAACTGCGCCGCCTTTACGCGTTGCCGGTGCGCCACTTTCATTTCTGCTGTTTCGGGCGCCGCAAAATTGCGCGCAATGGCATCCGTCAGCATTTCCACATACGCTGCCAGGCGCTCCACGGGGTCAGCCTCAATGCCGAGCGGCTCGCAGCCTTCGCTCAACGTGAGCGCATGCATGCGCCCCATGAAATTAACATATTCCGCCAGATTATATCTGCTGAGCATGGCGTCATTCAGTTTTACAATGTCTCTCATACCTTTTTCCGTGTAGCAAAGTCCTCTCAAGGTTCTTGAAAATCCTTCGCTATATTAATATATGCAAATGTAGGCAGATATTTTTATATTTGAGCATATTTTTATTAGAATGTAGGTATACATTTGTTTGTTATAATGCCGTTTCGTCATAATATTTGCATATATTTACTTATTTTGATATCGTTTTATTCAAATGTATGCTTACATTTACTTGTTTTCTTAATTATTTTATTATAATGTACGTTTATATTAGCTTGTTTCAACACCTTTTCATTCGTTAAACTTCTGTGAGATGACCGCAAGAATGCTGAATAGGTTATTTTTTGTTGTAATAACATAGCTGTTATCCCCATTAATACAGACCCCCTCCGCAACAAAGTTGCTCGTCCCCCTAACTTCGGGGGACAGTTTGAGTTAGTCTCCTCGTTCAAGTTTCCAATTGTGTTTCCAATTAGGAACACAAGCGATGGAAGTATCCCAAAATCCTCCCCGAAGTTAGGGGAGGTGCCCAAAGGGCGGAGGGGTCTGTGAAATCACTTGACTATGTAAAACAGTTTAACTCTGTAA
>JAFOWI010000156.1 GCA_017425985.1 Bacteroidaceae bacterium
GACATCAAAGCCGACCCCAACTACCGCAGCGGCGACAACATCGGCAAACTGGGTATTGAGCGCTCCTACGAACACTATCTGCGCGGAGAAAAGGGTATGCGCATCATGCTGCGCGACGTGCGCGGCCGCACCAAGGGCCACTACATGGACGGCAAATACGACGTTGCACCCGTTCCTGGCAGGAATCTCACACTCGGCATTGACAAAGACCTGCAGGCACTGGCTGAACGCTTGCTCAAAGGTAAGCTCGGCGCCATCGTTGCCATTGAGCCCTCAACGGGCGAAGTGCTCTGCATGGCTTCATCGCCAACCTACGACCCGCGCATCATGGTGGGGCGCGACCGCGGAAAAATGCACCGCCGCCTATCTTCCGACCCTATGAAACCACTGCTCAACCGCGCCATCATGGGTACGTATCCGCCAGGCTCAACTTTCAAACTCACGCAAAGTCTTCTTGGTCTGGAAGAGGGAGTTATTACGCCCGACGTAGCATTCCCATGCTCAAACGGCTTTCTTCATAAAGGATTGCGCGTAGGTTGTCACCCCCACTTCGCTCCCATTCCGCTCGTCCCCGCAATTGCCACCAGCTGCAACGCCTACTTCTGCTGGATGCTCAACCGTATGTTCTCCAACCGCAACAAGTACGAAACCGTTCAAGACGCTATGACGCGCTGGAAGGACCATCTTGTGAGCATGGGCTTTGGTTACACGCTCGGCGTGGACCTTCCTGGCGAAAAGCGCGGCATGATTCCCAACGCCGACTTCTACGACCGAGCCTACAAGGGTTCCTGGAACGCGCTCACCGTCATTTCTATCTCCATCGGACAAGGTGAAGTCACCGCCACCCCACTACAAATTGCCAACCTCGCAGCTACGATTGCCAACCGCGGACATTACTACGTGCCCCACGTGGTGAAGGCGGTGCAACATGCGGAGATCGACAGCGTTTATCGCACGCCCCACTACACGATGGTTGACCCAAAATGGTACGAATACGCCGTCGAAGGCATGCGCGCTGCAGTAACGGGCGGTACGTGTCGCGCTGCAAACATTCCGGGCATCGAAGTGTGCGGAAAGACAGGGACCGCACAAAATCGTGGGCAGGACCACTCCGCTTTCATGGGGTTTGCACCGATGAACGACCCCAAAATTGCAGTAGCCGTGTATGTTGAAAACGGCGGATACGGAGCTACCTACGGCGTGCCGCTCGGTAAGCTCATCATGGAACAATATCTCAACGGAGAACTCTCCGAAACTTCAAAATTACAGGCTGAAGCCTTCGAACAAAGAAGCATCAACTATGGCAAGACGGAACGTTAATATCAGTAGCCGCCACTCATTCTCCGCAGATTGGGTGGTCGTCTTGCTATACTGCACACTCATGGTGTGGGGATGGTTCTCCATTTGCGGAGCGAGCCACGAAATTGGCGACACCGACTTCTTCGACCTCGCCACACGCTCGGGAAAACAGCTAATGTGGATGGGCTGCGCACTAATCATTGGCTTCGTACTGCTGATGATTGACGACCAATATTTCGACCAGCTTACGGACTTACTTTATGTGCTCATCCTCATCCTGCTCTTCGTCACGCCGTTCATCGCCAAGGACATCAAGGGTTCGCGCTCGTGGCTGTCACTCGGTGGGGGCGTGAATCTGCAGCCGGCAGAGTTTGCAAAGTGCATTACGGCGCTTGCCGTTGCTAAACTATGCGGACAATACGGCTTCACGCTCGACAAGATGCGCAATTTCATCAAGGCTGCTGCACTGGTACTGATTCCAATGGCGCTCATCGTCATGCAGAAAGAAACGGGGTCAGCGCTCGTTTACTTTGCCTTCTTCCTCGTGTTCTACAGAGAGGGGATGCCGGGTGTGTTCCTCTTCACTGCGGTTGCGGCGGTCGTATATTTTGTTGTCGGCATACGCTATGCTGAAGTTCCGCTCGCAGGTACACAAGCCATGGTCGGCGATGTTGCTGTGCTCACGCTGATTTGGCTGTTTGTCATCGGCATGATTCACGTGTTCTGCAAACGCACGATTCACGCATGGCGCATTTTCTGGGCAGGACTTACGGGCGGAGGTATCGCCCTGTTTATATCCTCACTGATATATGCGTTCGACATTGCATGGGTGTTGAGCGGAATCGTCTTGGGCATAACCATCTATCTGTTTATCTACGCCATCAGCGAGCGCATGATTCGCTATTTTTACATTGCCTTGTTTGCCCTCGGCTCGCTGGGTTTCCTGTTTTCAGCAAACTTTGCACTCGATCATCTGCAACCCCACCAAAAAATCCGTATCCAAGTGCTCCTCGGCGTAGTCACCGACGATGCCGGAGCAGGCTACAACGTAAATCAGAGTATGATAGCCATCGGTTCGGGCGGACTGGAGGGCAAGGGTTTTATGAACGGCACGCAGACAAAACTCAAGTACGTACCCGAACAAGACACCGACTTCATCTTCTGCACCGTGGGCGAGGAACAAGGTTTCCTTGGTTCGAGCGTCGTGTTGCTGCTCTTCCTCGCACTCATCCTCAGGCTTATTTATCTTGCCGAGCTCCAGGACCGCACTTACGGGCGCGTCTATGGTTATTGCGTGATGAGCATCCTGTTGTTCCACGTGTTCATCAACATCGGAATGGTCATCGGTCTCACTCCCGTGATTGGCATTCCGCTACCCTTCTTCAGCTACGGCGGTTCGTCGCTCTGGGGATTCACCATCCTGCTCTTCATCTTCCTGCGAATCGACGCCGCGCGCAAGAGCCGCATGCTCCGTCAGTATTAACCGCGCGCCATTCAGGAAACAAGCACACTCATATATATAATATATAGAGCACGCGCGAAGAAGAACAGACATACGCGCAGCAACATGCGGCTTTGTCAACACAGCTTACGCTTTCGCCCCACCAACCCCAAAGATTCGAGCGTTATTGTCGTCCTCAAGGGGCAAAATCGCGATTTTAGAGTAAAAATGTGGTGGGCTTGGTAGAATTTTCTTAAATTTGCAAATTGGAAAGTGTGGCTAAAATCCTACTTGAACAGATATTTTCGCCACAACAGCAAACATATTTACTCCGACAACAACTCTAATAATAATAACATGAGTGAACAATTAAAGAAAATCAAGCAGCTCGTTGAGCTCCGCCACAAGGCTCGCCTCGGCGGTGGCGAAGTAGCTATTGAAAAGCAGCACGCTAAGGGCAAAGCCACAGCGCGCGAACGCATCGACCTCTTGCTCGACAAGGGCTCTTTTGAAGAATTAGACATGTTCAAGCTTCACCGTTGCCACGACTTCGGCATGGAAAAGAAGCAATATTTCGGCGACGGCGTAGTATGCGGTAGCGGCACCATTAATGGCCGCCTCGTTTACGTCTTTGCGCAGGACTTTACGGTGAACGGCGGCTCGCTGTCGGAAACAATGGCAGAAAAAATCTGCAAGGTGATGGACCTCTCCATGAAGGTGGGCGCTCCTTGTATCGGCTTGAATGACTCGGGCGGTGCGCGCATTCAGGAAGGCGTGAACTCGCTTGCCGGATTTGCCAACATCTTCCAGCGCAACATTGAAGCGTCGGGCGTTGTACCTCAGATTTCGGGTATTTGCGGTCCCTGCGCCGGAGGTTCGGTTTACTCGCCTGCGCTGACAGACTTCATCGTGATGCTCGAAGGCATTTCGTACATGTTCCTCACAGGTCCCAAGGTGGTGAAGACCGTTACGGGCGAAGACGTGAGCCAGGAAGACCTCGGCGGCGCTTCGGTACACGCAACAAAGAGTGGTGTGTGCCACTTCACAGCGAAGACCGAAGAAGAGTTCACGGGCCTTATCCGCAAGCTCCTTTCCTACATGCCTCAGAACAACATGGAGCGCACACCCCGCGTGGAATGCAACGACCCCATCGACCGCAAAGAAGATCTCCTCAACGAAATCATCCCCGACAACCCCAACATGGCTTACGACATGTATAAGGTAATCGGTGCTGTCGTTGACAACGGCGAATTCATGGAAGTGCAGGCAGGCTATGCGAAGAACATCATCATCGGCTTTGCACGCTTCAACGGTCAGAGCGTCGGCATCGTTGCCAACCAGCCCTCAGTCTATGCCGGCGTGCTCGACTGCAACGCTTCGCGCAAGGGC
Source organism: Bacteroidaceae bacterium (assembly GCA_017425985.1). Lineage (GTDB taxonomy): Bacteria > Bacteroidota > Bacteroidia > Bacteroidales > Bacteroidaceae > Alloprevotella. Next base: position 4,130 of record JAFOWI010000156.1, read on the forward strand.
GCCCGCTTCGTTCGATTCTGCGACGCCTTCAACATCCCCATTGTTTCGCTTGTCGATGTCCCCGGCTTCCTTCCCGGCACGGGTCAGGAATACAATGCTGTCATCAGCCACGGTGCGAAGTTGCTCTACGCTTATGGCGAAGCCACAGTGCCCAAGGTGACCATCACCCTGCGCAAGAGCTACGGCGGCTCGCACATCGTGATGGGCTGCAAGCAGCTTAAGGCTGACCTCAACTACGCTTGGCCCTCTGCAGAAATCGCTGTGATGGGCGCCAGCGGAGCTGTTGCCATCCTCAGCGCAAAGGCGGCTAAGGAACAGGAAGACCCCAAGGCCTACCTCGCACAGAAAGAGAAGGAATACAACGACCTCTTCACCAATCCCTACAAGGCTGCCGAATACGGCTACATCGACGACGTTATCGAGCCACGCAACACGCGCTTCCGCATCTGTCGCGCACTCGCACAGCTCGAAACGAAGATGGAAACACGCCCTGCCAAGAAGCACGGCAACGAGCCTTTATAAACTCACGGCAGTCGTTTCGACACACTGCTTCACAACGCCTCATATTATGAAAAAAATACATTATTGCGTAGGCGGAAAGAGTTTGCTCATCACGTTCGACGAAAAAAGCGCCAAGGTGAAGTCCATCACCGCCGACGGTGCACCCGTAGAACCCACTGCTGAGGAAATGCCCTACATTGCCGGCGTCATCAGCCTCGCACTCCTCACTTACGAAACGGAAGTTCTGCACGACGACGAAACGGGTATCATCACCCTCGAACGCCGCGAAACACCCTGGAACGCTCCTGCTCGACAGATGAAGAACAAATAAATCTTTCCAACCACACAGTCCGAGCCACGACCACCGCTCACGCAGCGCAAAGGTCAACGCTCGCTGCACTGACAAAACCTCACGTTCATGAAACAATATAGTTATAAAATAAACGGCATCGACTACGACGTGACCATCCACGCCATCAAAGGTCAGGTGGCAACACTCGAAGTCAACGGCATGCCCTTCAACGTAGAAATCATCGGTTCCGCACTCTCGGAAGACGACCTCCCCACAATGGGCGCAGCTGCAGCAGCCCCAGCAGCAGCACCCGCTCCTGCAACCGAAGCTAAGCCTGCAGCTCCAACAGCGAAGGGCGCAGCCGGAGCCGGCACACCCGTCAAGGCGCCCCTCCCCGGCGTAGTAACAAAGGTGCTCGTTGGCGATGGTCAGCACGTAAAGAAGGGCGACGTAGTCCTCGTGCTCGAAGCCATGAAGATGGAAAACAACATCACCGCTGAATGCGACGGCAAGGTAACAGGAATTTGCTGCGAACCCGGCGACAGCGTGATGGAAGGCACAACGCTCATCACAATCGGATAAACCCTTTGGGAAAGGAAAAATGAAAAAGGAGAAAGGAGAAATGCCCTGCGGAATGAAGCGCAGACAGTTTTTCCTTTCTCCTTTCTCATTTTTCCTGTTTTTATTTCGCCTACGCTTATCAGCTTTGCAATTTCCTGTTTCCGCACGGCTATTTCTCATTTCTCCTTTTTCCTTTCTCCGTTTTAAACCCCCGTTTTCTTTGTCATTTCAAAATAAAATCGTAATTTTGCACCGCTTTTCCGCGTAACCGCTGTCAGAATCCGTAAGCGAAACGGCTGAGAATGTTGCGCTGGGGCGATAACAATTTTAAAACCATCAAATAAAAAAATGGCAGATTTAATCAAAATTGCTGAAGAAGCATTTGCTACAGGCAAGCAGCACCCCGCATTCAAGGCTGGTGACACAATCACTGTAGCTTACAAGATCGTCGAAGGTACAAAGGAACGTATCCAGCTCTACCGCGGTGTTGTTATCAAGATCGCAGGTCATGGCGACAAGAAGCGTTTCACTGTTCGCAAGATGTCAGGTACTGTAGGTGTTGAACGTATCTTCCCTCTCGAATCTCCCGCTATCGAGAGCATCGAAGTAAACAAGATAGGTAAGGTACGCCGCGCTAAGCTCTACTACCTCCGCAACCTCACAGGTAAGAAGGCACGCATCAAGGAAAAGCGCGTTGCTGTTAAGGCTGACTAATCCTTTTGTTAGTGAAACAAACATTCACGCAACTCAAACAAAGAGCTTCACAACCCACATCGGACGTGAGGCTCTTTTGTTGTTTTCACCATCAGAAAAAAGCCAATTTTCAAGCCCAAAAATCGCCTCTTGAAACCCTCTAAATTGCACCTCCGAAAACACAAATTTTGCATCGTTTTCCGCACTTTTTTCCGAAATGTTAAAATCGGGAAATTTTGACACCTGGTGACAAAAATGATAAATATCAGAAAATGCAAAGTTTTAACA